>NZ_WWKH01000062.1:0-8358 GCF_009865595.1 Streptomyces sp. SID1328
AGCCCGGTCTGGCCACCCTTGCCCGCGTCGGCTTCAACACCCTCGGCCTCCAGACCTACCTCACGGCCGGCCCCAAGGAATCCCGGGCCTGGACCATCCCCAAGGGCGCCACCGCCCCCGAGGCGGCCGGCGTCATCCACACCGACTTCCAGAAGGGCTTCATCAAGGCGGAAGTCATCTCCTTCGAGGACCTCGTCGAGACGGGGTCGGTCGCGGAGGCCCGCGCGAAGGGCAAGGCGCGCATGGAGGGCAAGGATTATGTGATGCGGGACGGGGACGTGGTGGAGTTCCGCTTCAACGTGTGATCAGTGCGTCGCTGCCAGTTGAATGCTTCATCGGATTCGCAGATGACAAGGGGCCGGCTTCCTCAGGGAGCCGGCCCCTTGCCGTGCAGGTGGGCGCCTGCACTGACTGGCGGTTACAGAGGGTTCGGCCAGTGGCTCGCAGAAGGGTGGCGATCTCGCGCACGGTGCTCATGACGCCATGGAAGCAGCCGCCTCCGACACCCCGGCGCGGCTACGTGCCCTGGCGTCGGGGTGAGGAGGGTGGAGACGGTCGGGTCCGGGTCGAAAGTGGGCAGCGCCTGCTCATGAGGTGCTCGCCGGGGTGAGGTGCATGGCCGGGTAGGGGGTGGGAGCTGTCACCCAGCCCGACGTCAGCAGGAGGCGGGGGGAGCGGGTGGTGGTGAGGAAGGCGAAGGGGCGGTCGTAGGTGAGGGTCAGGACCGTCGTGGTGTGCGGGAGTTGGGGCGGGGCGCTGCCCGGGGTGGCCGCCACCGCCGTCACCGCTCCCGCTCTGAAGCCCTTCGCGCTGAACTGGGCCACCGCCGACTGGCGGGCCGCGCCGATCGTCAGGGGGGTGTCCGAGATGCCGGGGAAGTGGGCGTGCGGGGTGGTGGGGAGACCGAAGAGGGGTGGATCGGCCAGGAGGTCGTGGTCGGCGCGGACTTCGTAGGCCACCGTGCGGACGTCCAGGGCGATCGGTTCCGGGCTCGCGGACGGGCGTTGCTCCACGTGCAGGCCCGGCCCCACGTGGCCCAGGGGCAGGCGGCCGCCCTCGGTGACCGGGAGCGTGCGCTCGGCCAGGCCCACGCCGGCCGTGATGACCTGACCCGGTGTCATCCCCTCCTCGCCGAGTACGAGGTGGATGTCGATGCCGTTGTCGCCGGGGACGGTCAGGGCGGTGACATGGCCGTCCGGGGTCGCTGCCACGCCCACCCGGTCCGGCCGTACCGACCTGCGGAACAGGCCCAGCAGCGTGCGGCCCCGCCACGGCCCGTGCTCCGGGCGCAGCGGGATCTCGGTGAAGGGCTGGCGCCACGTCGTTCGCAGGGAGAGGGCGCTTGCCAGCACCACCTGCGCGTCTCTCGTCAGCTTCAGCGGCATCCGCTCGACCAGGCCGCCGGTGCGTTCGGCCGCCCACGCGTCGAGGCGCTCCTGGGCGGTGATCAGGTCGTCCCCGAACGTGCCAAACGTGCCCGCCGGAAGCCCCGCGCGCCAGTCGTCCCGTAGGCGTAGCGACTGCTGGGTCCACAGGCCGAGGGCCGCGTCCAGGCCCGTCACCGAGGCCATCTCGGCGAGAAGTTGCCGGGCCGCCGCGGCCGCCACGTCCGCGGGGACACCCAGTGCCTCCGAGAGTTCCGCCCGTGCCTGGCCGGCCGCGCCGTCCGCCAGGAAGGCCAGCAGTGGCCACACACCGGCCGCCGAGAACACCGTCCCGTCGTCCGCCGAGACCGTCCACGCCCACCGCGCGGTGAGGCGGTTGACCGCCCGTATGCCGGCGCCGCTCATTCCGTCCCCCACGCCCCGCCCCCATGTCCGTTCCGCGCACCGCCCGTTCGGGGACCGCGCCCGTTTTCCGGTCTTGTCCGGACCCGCTTGCCATGCGCGCATTCGTACGGTAGCCCGAGCGAGCCGCTCGTCGGCCCCGGCTGCCGCAACTCGTCCCGGAAACGGTACCGGTGTCCATACCCCCTGCCCGCGAACCCGCCGAGCCCGAGGGCTCGCCGAAGCCGTCCCCGCAGCCCGCGGACGCCCCGCCCGAAGAGCCCCGGCGGGGCCCGCAGAGCCCTTAGGGGCATCTTCTGCTGCCGCGCAAGTCCCTGAAGCCGGCGACCACCCCTCCCGGCTCCGGCGCCCGGGGGACCGGCGACGACGCGGCGGAGGACGGCGCCAAGGTGTGATCACGGCCCAGCGGGGGAGTCATGGCCGGAGAAAGTCACCGGCCCGGCAGAAAGTCGCTGGACGCAGGTGTGCGCCGCCCCTCGTCATCACATCGAGTGATTCTCTGGCCTTTGCTTGCATGGCACAACCCACGGTTGCCACGCTGTTGCTGTCTGTACAACCTGATAGGAGCGGCCAGTGACATTCGGTGAGCAGCCGGCGTACCTGCGCGTGGCGGGTGATCTCCGCCAGAAGATCGTCGACGGTTCACTGCCGCCCCATACCCGCCTCCCCTCGCAGGCGCGTATCCGCGAGGAGTACGGCGTCTCGGACACGGTCGCGCTCGAGGCCCGAAAGGTGCTGATGGCCGAGGGCCTGGTCGAGGGGCGGTCCGGCTCGGGGACGTATGTGCGCGAGCGCCCGGTGCCGCGCAGTGTGGCGCGTTCGGGGTACCGCCCCTCGGGCGGCGCCACCCCCTTCCGGCAGGAGCAGGCCGACGCGACCGCGCACGGCACCTGGGAGTCCAGCAGCGAGCGCGCCGAGGCCGGTGCCGGGGTCGCGGAGCGGCTGGGGATCGAGCCGGGCGAGCGGGTGATGCGCACGAAGTACCTGTTCCGGGACGCCGGGGAGCCGATGATGCTCTCCACCTCCTGGGAGCCGCTCGCCGTGACCGGCCGCACCCCGGTCATGCTGCCCGAGGAGGGCCCGCTGGGCGGGATGGGCGTGGTGGAGCGGATGCGCGCCATCGACGTGATCGTGGACAACGTCACCGAGGAGGTCGGCGCCCGCCCCGGCCTCGCGGAGGAACTCCTGCTGCTCGGGGGCGTTCCCGGCCATGTCGTCCTCGTCATCCAGCGCACCTACTACGCCTCGGGCCGCCCGGTGGAGACCGCCGACGTCGTCATCCCGGCCGACCGCTACCAGGTCGCGTACCACCTCTCCGTGCGCTGACGCCGCATCGTGAGGTAGCGCACAGGGGACGCGCTCCCCGGGGGCGTACCCCGGCGTACGAATCCCGCGCTTCCCGCCGTCGCCCCGCAGCACTCCGGCCGTCGTCCCTGGTGGGCGGCGGTCGGGCCCATCCGTGCGGACCGCCGTCCCAAGCGGCGCGTTCGATTCCGTGCGCCCCCTGCGTTCTGGCCGGTTGCGTACCTCTTCGTGAAAAGCCGTATCCGCTGTGTGAAGGTTGGGCGTACGCTCGGGCATATGCGTATTGCGGTTTCCTCGGGCGGGACACCTTGGAGCCCCGGAGCGGAAAGCGGGTGGGGCGGGTGCTTAGGGGCACGGGAAGGGAAACGGTGGGGGCGATGAACGAGGGTGCGGTCGTTCTGCCCTGGCTCGTCATACGTCAGGACGACAACGGCAATCGCTACCGGGTCGGCCGGTACGCGACGCGGGCGGAAGCCCAGAAGATCGCCGACAGTCTCGACGGCCGCGGGCACAGGCAGCTCTACTGTGTGGAACGCGTGAGCCAGCACGACGAGAGCACGCGCAACTGACCACGGGCGTGCTCCCGTAGGCTCCGGACCATGACCGAACGGATCGTGGTGGTGGGGGCCGCCCTGCTCGACGGGGACCGGCTGCTCGCCGCGCGGCGCAGCGCGCCCCCGGAGCTGGCCGGGCGCTGGGAGCTGCCCGGCGGCAAGGTCGAGCCCGGCGAGCAACCCGACGAGGCCCTCGTGCGCGAACTGCGCGAGGAACTCGGCATCGACGCCGAGGCGGTCGAACGCGTGCCGGGGGAATGGCCGCTGAGAAACCCTTACGTGCTGTGGGTGTGGACCGCCCGGCTCCGTCCGGGTTCCCCCGGACCCGAGGCACTCCAGGACCACGACGAAGTGCGCTGGCTCACCCCCGACCGCCTCTGGGACGTGCCCTGGCTCGACCAGGACGTCCCGGCCGTCCGCGAGATCGCCGCCCGCCTCGGCGTGCAGGCGCGCTGACCGGCGTACGAGGTGCGTCGCCCGGCGTACGGAGCCGAAGCCGGGCCGGCCGTACCCCGCTACGCCCCTGTGCTCCTTGGCCGAGCCCCCCGGGGGCTGCCCGGCCGGCCACCGGACGCTGTACGCCGTTCGTGCCACAGTGCCCCGGCCCGCGCGGTACTGCCCCCTGCATACCGGGTACGTGGCCAGTAACCCCATGAAATCGGACATGGGTGGGCTCGCTTGCCTGGGAAGTGATCGGCGTGTTCGACACCGAGGGCGACTGCGCCGAGGGGACCTTCCCCTCGGAACCCGGCGCGGTGCGCGCGGCCCGTGCCGCTGTCCGGGGCCAGTTGGGCCGCTGGCATCTGGACTCCCTCGCCGATCTGACGGCCTTGCTGGTCAGCGAGCTGGTGACCAACTCCCTGCGGCACGCGGACGGCCCGATCGGGCTGCGGCTGGTGCGCCCGGCGGGGCTCGGCGGGGTGCTGCTGGTGGAGGTCTCCGACCAGGTGCCGGACCCGCCTCGCGAGCGGATCGCGCGGCCCGAGGACGAGAGCGGGCGGGGCGTGGCGCTCGTCGCGGGTTCCTCCGCCCGCTGGGGCACCCGGCCCGGTGGCAGCGGCAAGACCGTCTGGTTCGAACTGGCGATCCCCGAATGATGCCCGCCCGCGCCCCACGACCCGGAGCGCCGGCGGGTGCATCGGGGGCACGGCGGGCGGAGAGCGGAGTACGGAGGGGGTGCGCGCGCCCCCGCGTGGGTCGGCTCGTGCCCCGGTGCGCAAGCGCGTTGCCGGGCGCGTGGTTCGAGGTCGTGTTCGCTGGTTAGAAGACTGGAAGTGTTGTCGCAGCACGGGCCGGAAGGCACCCGTACCGAGCTGTGATCGTGAACACCGTGTTGTGCGGCGCCGTAGTGCTGAATACTGCGGGGCAGCCGCCCCCGGTGACCGGTGCCGGACGCGGTGAGCTGGAGGGGACGGTTCGCGTGAGCGAGATACCAGCGAAGGCCACGGAGTCCGAGGACCCGTCGGACGCCGCGAGGGGCCGGGCCGCCGAGGAGGCGGCCCCCGCCGACATGTGGCAGAGCAGTCCACCCGGCTCGATGTACGACTACATAAAGGTCGCGTCCTTCTCCCTCAGCCCCGGCGGGCTGATCGAGCAGTGGAGCCTGCGCGCCGAACAGCTCTTCGGCATTCCCGCCGACCGGGCCGTGGGCCTCGACCCGATCGAGGCGTTCGTCGACCCCGACCTGCGCAGTCGCGGCCAGCGGAAGATGGCCGAGATCCTGGACGGGCGGGAGTGGACCGGCGTGGTCCCCTTCCGGATGCCGGACGGCGAGGACGGCTCGCGCGGCGAGGAGGGCATGGCGGAGGTCTACGTCATGCCCACCCGCACCGCCGAGGGCGACAAGGCCGCCGTCTGCATCGTGGTGGACGTGCGCACCCTGCGCAGCATCGAGACAGACCTCGCGGCTTCGCAGGCGATATTCGGCCAATCTCCGTTCGGGTTCCTGCTGATCGACACCGATCTCCGGGTGCGCCGGGCCAACACCCGGTTCGCGTCGATCTTCGGCGGCACTCCGGACGACCACCGGGGCAAGGGGGTGTATGACTATCTGCCGCGCGCCGAGGCCGACCGGGTCTCGGCCACCCTGCGCCGGGTGATGGAATCCGGCGACTCCATCACGGACATGCACGTCACCGGCTTCGTACCGGACTCCGACGAGCGCCGGCACTGGTCCATCAACCTCTACCGCGTGCACAGCGGCAGCGGGCGCCCCATCGGCGTGGCCTGGCTCGGCACCGACATCACCGCCCGGCGCGAGGCCGCCCGCGAGGCCGCCTCCGCGCGGCGCAACCTCGCCCTGCTCAACGAGGCCGGCGCCCGCATAGGGAACTCGCTCGACCTGGAGACCACCGCCCGCGAACTGCTCGACGTGGTCGTCCCCGGCTTCTGCGACCTGGCCACCGTCGACCTCTACCAAGCCCTGCTGACCGGTGACGAGGCCCCGCCCAAGCTGGCCGACGGCAGCGCCGAACTGCGCCGGGTCGCCTTCGCCAGCGCCGTCTCCGACGCGCCCTTCGGCGGCTCGGGGGAGCGGGTGGAGCTGGGCGCGGTGCACCGCTTCCCGTTCAACTCCCCGCCCGCGGACGCCCTGCGCACCGCCCGGCCGCAGCGGGTGCCCGCCGAGGAGGGCGGCCTGGTGCAGTCCACGCTCGCCGTGCCGATGGTCGCGCACGACACCGTGGTGGGCATCGTGCAGTTCGCCCGGACCAAGGGCAGCGAGCCGTTCGGGGACCGCGACCGCGACCTCGCGGTGGAGCTGGCCGCGCGCGCCGCCGTCTGCATCGACAACGCCCGGCTCTACCGCCGCGAGCACGAACGCGCGCTGATACTCCAGCGGTCCCTGCTCCCGCCCGGCGACCCCGAGGCGTCCGGTCTGGACATCGCCTGCCGCTACCTGCCCGGCAACGCGGCGACGGAAGTCGGCGGCGACTGGTTCGACGTCATCGAACTCCCCGGCCACCGCACGGCGTTGGTGGTCGGCGACGTGATGGGACGCGGCCTGCGCGCGGCCGTGGCGATGGGTGAACTCCGCACGGCGGTACGCACCCTGGCCCTGCTCGACCTCGAACCGGCCGAGGTGCTCTCCGCGCTGGACGAGATCGCCCGCGGCCTCGGCACTCCCGGTGGCGTCCAGCAGGCCACCCGCGCCGCCCGCCAGCCGCGCGACGCCGACCTGTGCGAGGTCTACCTCGCCACCTGTGTGTACGCGGTCTACGACTCCGTCACCCGGCGCTGCACCTTCGCCAACGCGGGCCATCTGCCGCCGGTGCTGATGGAGCCCGGCGAGGCCGCGCTGATGCTGGACGTGCCGCCCGGCATGCCACTGGGCGTGGGCGGCGAGCCGTTCGAGGAGGTGGAGGTCGAGCTGCCGGAGGGCGCCCTGCTCGCCCTCTACACCGACGGCCTGGTGGAGTCCCGCGATCATCCGCTGGACGAAGGACTCCAGGCGTTCGTGCAGGCGCTCACCGACCCCTCCCGCCCGCTCGAGGACATCTGCGACCACGTCCTGAACAGCCTCGACACCCGGCACGGCGAGGACGACATCGCGCTGCTCATGGCCCGCGTCCAGGGCCTGCCCACCGAGTCCGTCGGCGACTGGACGCTGCCCCGCGAACCGCGCAGCGTGGGCCGGGCCCGCGAGTACGCACGGGCGCAACTGCTCAGCTGGGACCTGGAACCCCTGGTCGACACCACGGAACTCCTGGTCAGCGAGCTGGTGACCAACGCCCTGCGGTACGGCGAGGGCGAGATCAGGCTCCGGCTGCTGCTGGACCGCACCCTGGTCTGCGAGGTCTGGGACGCCGGTCTGGTCCAGCCCCGCAGGCGCCGTGCCCGTGACACCGACGAGGGCGGACGCGGCCTGCAACTGGTCGGCCTCCTCAGCGCCGCCTGGGGTTCCCGCCGCACCCCGCGCGGCAAGACGGTGTGGTTCGAGCTGCCGCTCCCCGGCGCCGACAGCCCCCTGACCGACCCGGCGGAGGCACTGCTCAGCCTGTTCTGAACCTTCCGCGGGTCTCCGGCCCGCCGAACGACACCGGCGGGCCCCCGTCCGGCTCCTCGCCGAGCAGCACCCCGCCGAGGACCGCTCCCGTGGTCCCCCGGGTGCCGGACTCCGGCAGGCCGTGCGCCCGTACGTCCCGTTCGGCCAGTTCCAGGGCCCGGCGGGCGAGGACGGCCGCTTCGACCGGGTGGGGTGCGGCGAGGGTGCGCACGGCTGCCGCGAGCAGGGAGCGGGGGTCGGCGCCGACCGCGCCCCGGTGCACCGCGACGAAGTCCTCCGCCTCGCCGGCGGCCGCCCGCGCCACCAGGTCGGCGGCGGTGTCCAGCACCCCGCTCCGGGCGCCCGGCAGCCGCACCAGGGCGCGGGTGATCCGGCGCAGCGCGTCCAGCGGGTCGTACGGGCCCGCCGTCAGCTCCGTACGTACGGCGGCCAGGGTGTCGTCGGCACCCGACGGCACCGGTGTGCCCGTCGCCCGTGCCTCGGCCAGCACCGCCTCCGCCCCGGTCAGCGCGGCCGGTACCAGGGCCGCCGCCTCCCGCAGCCGGCGAGCCGCGCGGTCCACCCCCGCCACCAGGATTCCGGCCTGCGCCACCGAGCCCTCGGCGGCCCGGAGCTGTCGTACCGTGCGCCCCTTCCCGCCCGAGTCGGCGGCCCGCCGGGCCTCGTTCAGCCGGGCGGTGGCGAACACCAGCCGGTCCATGGCCTCTTC
>NZ_WWKH01000610.1:0-6787 GCF_009865595.1 Streptomyces sp. SID1328
TCCGAACGACGTCCCCGAAGCGACCACGTACCGCACCGGGACGGTGATGTCGTCCAGCACCGGGCCCAGTTCGCGCTCGCGGGACAGCCTGCCGAGCTCGATGTTGCTGTCCGCCTGCTGCGCGGCGGTCATCCGCGGGGCCAGGCCGGTCGGGCGCAGCAACGGCAGGAACCAGCCCAGCCGGCGGAACAGCTTACGGATCCGCTGTTCCATGGCCTCGTCGAGCCAGTCGTAGGGGAAGGCGCCGTCGACCAGGACTGCGCCCAGGGCACGCTCCGGGTTGCGGGCGGCCCAGTGGGCCGCGACGACCGCCCCGTAGGACCAGCCCACCACGAGTGCCCGGTCCACCCCCCTGGCCGCGAGAACGGCGTCGGCGTCCCGGACGGCCGCCTCGAAGGAGTAGTCCGCCGAACGCCTCGATCTGCCGCGGGCCCGCTCGTCGTAGGTGATGTGCCGCCATTGCGGACCCAGTTCGGCGATGACCCGTCGCCAGTACCCCTGGGTGGCGAACTGGCCGTTGAGGTAGAGCACCGGGATGCCGGGTCCGCCCGTGTCGGTGACGGCCAGGGCCGTGTCGTCGACCGGCACCATGCCGGTCCACTTCGAAGGGGTGGAAGAAGGGTTGTTGTCGTTCGTCATGGGTTCTCCCCAGATCTGGTTGCCGTCGGGTTCCGGGTCCGCTCTCTCAGAGGCTGCGGGCGGTGATGTCGCCCTTCGCAGAGGTGGCCCGGATGTCGAGTTCGGGGGTGCCGTCGTTCTTGAGGGCGTGACTCACCCGGCCGTGGCCGGCAGCGGCGTCCAGGGCAGCCGAGACGCCGGCGGCGGCGCCGATCGTGATGTCGCCGGACCCGGTGCGGAGCCTGACCGTGCCGCGCCGTGCCTCGGTGATCCTGATGTCGCCCCGTGCGGTGCTGATCTCCGCGTCGCCGTTGAGCCGGCCGATCTCGACGGCGCCGTCGGACGCGGTGAGACGGACACCGCCGGCCTCGTCGATCTTGACGCGCCGGTACGCGCCCTCGAAGTCGATGTCGCCCAGGCGTCCCACACCGCGAAGTTCGACTCCGGCGCACTCGCCCTCCACCCGTGAGCCGGCGGGCAGCCGGACGGTGACCTCGAGGGACCCGGAGGGGCCGAGGAGTTGGTTGCCCGGGGCCGGGGCCGTGATCCGCAGGACGCCGTCGGTGCAGGTGACGGAGGTCTGTTCAGCGGCCTTGACGTCACGGTTCCTGGAGGGGGCGGTGGGCAGGACCTCGACGGTGGTGTCGGTACGGTCCCCCGCGATGAACTGCACGCGTCCGGCGGGGATCTCCACGACGGCGGAGATCGGGGCCGGGGTGTCGAACTTCTGCATCGTGTTCTCCCAGCGCTTGTGGTTTCCGATGATGGAAACGCTACGTTGCGTTCTGGGATACGGCAACGGCCTTGTTGTGTCGCGGTGTTGATAGTGCAGGTGAGAGGCATTAATCGTTGCAACGGCCTTGCAACGCAAAGCAACGACCTTGGCCCTTGCATTGCAATGGACTGGAAATGAACGCTACGGTGAGGCTCGGGACCCGCCGCGAAGGATCATGAAGGAGGCAGCGATGCCGGGAGGCAGGCTCACCAAAGAGGAGCGCCGGCAGATCGCGCTGGGGGTGGCCGACAGCCTCCCCTACGCCGAGATCGCCCGGCGCCTCGGCCGCCCGACCTCGACGGTCACCCGTGAGGTGATGCGCAACGGCGGCCCCACCGCCTACCGTGCCGACCTGGCCCACCGTGCCACCGAACGCCGTGCCCACCGGCGCAGGAACCCCTCCTGCCGGGATCCGGAGCCGGTCTCCCAGCCGCACGGACGTGACGGCGGGGCCGTGGCCGAGTACGAGGAGACGTTCATCGGCGTCCTCATGGCCTCCGGTCTGCCCAGAATGCCGGCGAGGGTGTTGACCTGCCTGTTCGTCACGGACACGGGCAGCCTCACCGCGTCCGGGCTCGCTCAGCGCCTCCAGGTCAGTCCGGCGTCCATCTCCAAGGCGATCGCCTTCCTGGAGAGCCAGAGCCTCGTCCGCCGAGAACGCGACGAACGCCGCCGGGACCACTACGTCGTCGACAACGACCTCTTCTACCAGTCGACGATCGCCAGCGCACGGGCCAACGACCGGCTCGTGGAGACGGCGCGCCGAGGCGTCGCCGTCCTCGGCCCCCACACCCCGGCGGCGAACCGACTGGAAAACGTCGCCCGCTTCCTCGACTTCATCAGCGAGAGCATCACCCGCGCCGCCGAACAGGCCCGCGAGGTCCTTCACACCGGACCGGGCACCCCCTCACCCGACGCGCCCTGCGCGAACCTCGACTAGTCATCTCGCCCGGCTCACATCCACTCGGCCGGCCCGTGAGCGCCCCTCCGCCGGGTGCTCGCTTCGATCGTCAGCCCTTCCGCCCTGCCGGTCGCCCTCGCCGAGACCGGCCACGTCCTCGACTGCAGCGACTGGCCCTTCGCCCGCAGGAGCATCACCCCTCGGGGGCGGCGCCCTGGACATCGAGCAGTGGGGTCTCCCTCCCCGCCACCCTCGAAGGATGCTTCCGGAGGAGCCCGCAGGCCGGACTCAGCCGTGCACTCCCGCCCGCCACTGTTCGAACGCCGTGAAATGCTCCAGCATCGTGGCGAGATGGCGCTCGCCCTCGGCGTACAGGGAACCCACGTGGGAGAGGGGGACGACCGTGGGCAGGGGGTCCTCGCCCGTTTCCTCGCCGGCGTCCAGCGCGTCCGTTTCAGGGGCCGTCAGGCTCTCCCGCGGATAGGTGAGGCGGGGGGAGCCGGGCCAGTCGTCGCCGGGGCGCGGGCCGTCGGGGGACCAGGCCCAGACGGCGCCGTGGCGGCGGACGGCGATTTCACCCAGGTACCAGGCGGCGGCCATCAGGACGGGGTCGTCCTGGTGGTGGTAGATGTCCTCCCAGGTGCCGTAGCGGGAGAGCAGGAGCCGTTCGAGGCGGTCGAGCGAGGCGGGGGAGTAGTCCCAGTCGCCGCCGGTCTCGGCGGCCAGGGAGTCGAAGGCGGTGCGCGCCGCTTCCAGCCATGTGTTCAGGCGCGGGTTGTGGTGCCAGGCGGGGTCGTCGATGCTGCGCATGACCACGACTCTACGACCCGTACGACCCGTACGACCGCATGTAACAATCCTGTGTGCGCCGGGAGTTGACACAGACATGCAACGCGACGCGATGGCTAGAGTGAGGAAATCGGCGCCACAGTCACGGGGGCCCTGGCGCCGACCGTGAACCCGTATTCGCAGGGCTCCCGTTCGGAGAACCCTCGTGACTCAAGTGATAACGGCGCCGCGCCGCCGCGTCTGGCCGCGTGCCGCGCTCGCGTTAACCGCGGCGGGCGTTCTGACACTGACCGGCCTGCCGGGTCTGCACGGCGACCTCGCGTACGCGGCCAAGGGGAAGCGCTGTGACAGTCTCCCGGGCGTCACCAGTACCCGGCCGGGCACCAGCAACCTGCCGTGGGACCGCGGCCTTCAGGTCCGTGCCCCGAGTGAGCGGGACTCCTACACCTACGACGCGCCCCGGCAGAGCTTCGACGGACTCACGCTGCCCGGAGACGCCGAGAACCCCACCGACGAACAGGCGGCGCAGCGCGCCAAGTTCCTCGCGAAGTTCGACAAGCCCTACACCTCCTACCCGGAGAACAGCGAGGAGCGCGTCTTCGCCCGGTACAAGAGCTACCTGAACAACGGGAACCCGAAGTACAAGACGTTCGCGGACTGGCTCGAGGGCGGCTACATCATGCCGCACAACAACAACAAGCGCGGCGCGGCCTTCGAGACGAAGGTGATCAACGACCTCGGCCTGGTCGGTGAGGACTGGCTCTGCCAGGAAGAGATCGCCATCAAGGACAAGAACGGCAAGCCCATCATGGTCAGTGATGGCAAGGGCGGCCAGAAGCCGCTGGTGCGCAAGTTCGACGCCGTGAACTACAAGACCGGACAGTTCCTGGAGTTCAAGGCCGGACCCGGCCGTGACACCGGACAGGACCTGGCGAACAGGAGATTCCTGGAGGACCCGCGCTTCCAGAACGGCGAGCTGGCCAAGAACGGACGCATCTCCTACGTCAACGGCCAGTCCAAGGACTCGGCCACCACCAAGTACCTCGGCAGAATGGCCGAGCAGTACAAGGGGCCCGACGGACAGCCCCGTGTACGCGCCTACGAGCACCTCTCCACGGACGTCCCCAAGTACAAGTCCGTCAGCTACAAGAACGTATCCGGCGCCACCAGGCCGGACCCCAACTTCGCCGCGAACGGCAACAACCGGCTCGGCGGAGCGGCCTCACGCACCATCGGCCAGTCCCCGGAGACGCCGAAGGAGATGGCCGACCGCATCCGCCGCCTCGGCGGCAGCGGCCCCGCGCGCTTCGGTGTCCGCGGCCCCGGCGGCGTGGACTTCTCCACCCTCGACCTCGCCTACGTCGGCAAGCCCGTCAAGGGCAAGGGACTGCCGTACGCCTTCTCCGCGGACAAGGTGCAGGACGAGACCCAGGACAAGGGCTGGGGCGGCAAGGCCAAGGCCCAGCTCATCTCCGACTCCTTCTTCACCTGGCTCGCGCTCACGCCGGACAAGTTCTGGGTCAACCTGAACCCCGACCAGCCCGACCAGATCATGGACAAGACCTTCGGCAAGACCGACGCCGGCCGTGTCCTGCTCCAGGCCGACCTCCAGATGAAGCACGACTACGCCAAGGACGTCGACTACCGCAAGGACCCCGGCAAGCAGTACGCCGAGGCCATGCGTGCCGCCAACATCCCCTGCGGCGACACCATCCGGCTGTGGATCACCCCGAAGACGGCCAAGGTCCGCGCCGACGACGGCGGTCTCTACATCCTCGACACCCCGCTGAAGGTCAACGTCGACCACATCGACCGTGAGACCCCCGACCCCAACGGCAACGACTGCAAGCTGACCCAGGCCCAGCGCGACACCGCGAACGGCCTGCTCAAGCAGTACATCATTCCGGGCGTCGAGAAGAAGGTGAACACCTCCGCCGACTACGCCGACCTGCGCCGTGTCTACAGCGCCCGCGTGGCCGCCGAGTACGTCCGCCAGAGCGACGCCGAGCAGGCCGGGGACTACCACGCGGTCATCAACAGCGGTGACGTCGCCCGCTGGCCCGTACGTTCGCCCAACCGGTCCTGGACGCCCAAGCAGACCTGGGACGACTACATGAAGTCCTTCACCAAGGGCGACTACTCGCTGCCCTGCGAGGTGGGGGGCCAGCAGAAGATGTGCGTCATGGGCGGCGTCGACTTCGGCAAGGCGCCCAAGCAGAACATCACCCGTGTGGAGTTCAAGGCCCAGCACCCGAACCTGGAGAAGACGACGAAGATCGCCACCGAGGGGCAGACGGAGAGCGCCGACAACCCGGCGCTCGCCCTCCTCGGCGGCGGCAGCGCGTTTGCCGGTGACGGAGGCGGGTCGACGCCGACTCCGACGCATTCGTCCCAGCCGACCCATCGGCCCACCCCGTCTCCGACGGACCACAGCAGCACGCCTCCGGCGAACCACACCCCGTCGCCGAGCCCCTCCACCCCGGCCGGCGGTCCCACGCCACCGGCCACCCCGCCCTCCGACGGCAACGGGGGCGGCGGTCTCGCCGCCACCGGTACCCAGGTGCTCACCGTCGCCGGGCTCGCCGCCGCACTCCTTGCGGCCGGACTCGGCCTGCTCTGGGCCAAGCGCCGCAGGACCGGCCGGGAGTAACCGGCACACGACAGGAATCCCGGCCCCGCATCCACAGCACCTGGGATGCGGGGCCGAGGGTTTTGTCTCCGAGAGCGTCAGCCGTCGCCGCGATCCCCTCGCCGGGCGAGCAGAGGGAGCGCGGCGCCGATGACCACGGGGTCGCCGGCGAGTCGGCGCGGCGGGAGTTCTACGGCGCCCAGGGCTTGAGCATGTCCTTCATCGAGTCCGTCAGGGCGAGCTGCAGCAGCGGGCCGTAGGTGACACGGCCGACGCCGAGGCGGCGGAAGCGGTCGAGGTCGTGCTTGACGGGGTGGGCGGTGGAGTTCACAGGGATGGAGACGGCGCTGGTCACAGCCGTCAGCAGGTCGTCGTCGTCCTGGATGCCGACCGGGTAGACGCTGTCGGCGCCTGCCTGTTCCATGGCCCGCAGGCGCTCGATCGCCTCGTCGAGGACGGCGGCGGGGTTCTCCGCTTGCAGGAAGAGGTCGGTGCGGCCGTTGACCCACACCGGAACCCCCGCCTTGTCGGCCGCCGCGCGGAGGCCGGCGATGTAGTCGGCGTGCTCCTGGGTGTCGCGCACGCGTCCGCCGTCCGAGTGGACGGTGTCCTCCAGGTTGAGGCCGACGCCGCCGGCCTCGACGAGTCCGGCGATGAGGTCCGCCGGCTCCTGTCCGTAGCCGGCCTCCAGGTCCACCGAGACGGGGATGCCGACCGCCGCGATGATCGGCCTGACGGCGGCGAGCACCTCCTCGAAGGTCTGCCCCTCGTGGTCCTCGGCTCCTCGGGAGTCGGCGAGCGGATGGCTGCCGATCGTCAGCGCGGGGAAACCGGCGTCGGCCGCCGTCCGCGCGGACCAGACGTCCCAGACGGTCGGCAGGACGAGGGGCTTGTACTCGGCGTGCAGCTTCTTGAGTCGTCGGGCGCGCTCAACGGTGGTGTGTAGGTCCATGTCGTGGACGCTACCCCTTGATCGGGGCCGGCAACGGCCCGGCGGGGGCCGGGGCGTTCGACGGGGGAGGGGGGTGGTCCCAGGGCGTGCTGGACGCGGTAAAGTCGAATACGATTCGAGATC
>NZ_WWKH01000611.1:0-6212 GCF_009865595.1 Streptomyces sp. SID1328
TGACAGTGCCGTGGAAGACATAGGCTCGCTTGTCGTACCTCGTAACCACAGCCCGGAAGTTCTTCAGGGCAGGTCCCGGGCAACGTCCCGCAGGCGCTCACCAACACCTGCGGGACCGGCCTCGGGATTCGCTGACGGCTTCCTGGCTGCATGGACGGTGAGTGATCGATGTAGACGGCTCACCGCTGGCTCGGCGGCTGTAGGAAGATCCCGGTATGGATACCTGCGACAGTCATCAGACCGTGCGGTCGCCGCGGTTGCGGCCCGGGGATCGGGTGCGGATCGTCTCTCCAGCCAGTCCGCCCAGCCGCGAGGGAGTTGCCCGTGGCGTCGAGGTGCTGAAGTCATGGGGGCTGCGGGTCGAGTTGGGCGAGCACGTCTTCGACCAATGGGGGTACACGGCCGGGCGGGATGAGGATCGCGTCTTCGACCTGAACGCCGTGTTCACTGACTCCGGAGTCCGCGCGGTGATTGCCACCCGGGGCGGTAAAGGCGCCTACCGCATCGTCGACGACCTGGATATCGGCGCCCTGCGGCGCGACCCAAAACCCTTGGTCGGCTTCAGCGACATCACTCACCTCCATCTTGCCCTGTGGGCGCGAGGCGGTCTGGCCTCGCTACATGGCCCGTTCGCCAACTGGAGCGACGAATAGTCCGGGCTGGCGTCAGCCGAAGCCCTTCGCCGCGCGCTGATGACCACCGATCCTGTGATCATCCAACGGGACACCCGCCAAGCCAGCGCGGCGGTCGCCGTTGAGGGTCTGCCGACCGGTGTCTTGGTCGGCGGCAATCTTGACGCGATCCGCACCGAGGCCGGAGCCGGTCTGCCGAGCCTTGAGGGGGCGATCCTCTTTCTCGAACACCAGAGAGGCACAGGGCTGGGAGAGGTCGACCGCGCACTGACTCAGCAGACCCGTACTGGGGCCCTGGAGGGGTTGTGCGGTGTCGCACTTGGCCAGTTCCTCGGCTTTGACCAGGATGCCGATGATCCAACCCTGGGGGGATGGGGCATCACCGACGTCCTGCGCGACCGGCTGACGCGCCTGGGTGTTCCCGTTCTCGGTGGACTCCCTGCCGGCCACGGGCCTGCATCCCCCGACCATCCCGCTCGGCACTCAGGCCACGATCGATACCGCCGAAGGAACCTTGACGGTTCAGCCAGCCGTCGTCTGACCGTCGACCGCCTTACCCAGCGTGCAAGGCCCATCGCCGCCCTCGCCCGCGACCACGGCGTCAGCCGCACCGCCGTCGCCGACCTGATGTCCGATCACACACCGCCATCGAGCAGAAGGAGGTCCTGGTCCCAGAACTGCCGGTCACCCTCGACATGCCCGGCAAGGTCGGCGTAAGCGCGGACCTCGGTACCGACCTCGGGGAACATCGGTACAGCGGTGGGCGCTGAGAACGATCTTGGTAAGGGCGTGAGCAGGCTGACCCGGTTTTCGTACCGCGACGGGCCTTGCGCTGGGCCGGGACTGCGGGGAGAACCTGGCTGCCGTCGAGCGCACACCCCGGTCGCCTGCCACGGCGGCGAGGAACACCCGGTTTCGCCCCACGAGGCAGGGGAGCGCCCCTAGAGTGACGCCATGGACATGAGCTGGGTCAAAGGCGGCGTGCGCTACACCCTGAAAGTGGTCGAGCACCCGGACTGGACGGCGCTGTCCGAATCGAGCACTCCCGGCGTGCTCCGGGCCCTACTGCGCGGGACCGGCAACAAGATCGTTGGTCACGCGGGCCTGCGCTCCGCGACCGGTGTTGTCGCGGGCGTCGCCGCGGTGTCGGCGACGGTGGGCGGTGGGATGGTGTACGCGGGCATGAAGCTCAAGAGCCACCTGGACGACCGCAAGGCCGAACACGACGAGGCGCCCGCGGGCGCCGCCGAGCAGACGGCCGCGAGCGCCGATATGGTCGAGGTCGAGGAGACGGCCGTAACCGAGACTCCGCGACTGTGCGCTGTGTGAGCGTCAGGCGAAGCGGCCGGCGTGGGTGCAGATCCGCATGACGCTCAGAGCGTCGCCCTTTCCCCGCGTACGCAGAACGCCACGGCGACGGC
This sequence comes from Streptomyces sp. SID1328, assembly GCF_009865595.1. Taxonomy (NCBI): domain Bacteria; kingdom Bacillati; phylum Actinomycetota; class Actinomycetes; order Kitasatosporales; family Streptomycetaceae; genus Streptomyces; species Streptomyces sp. SID1328. The sequence continues at coordinate 2,054 of NZ_WWKH01000611.1, forward strand.
CCGCGCGCAGCCGCTCTCCAGGACGCTGCGGGGCCGACGTGCGGCCGCGCCCTCGGTGAACCACTGCTCATAAGGCAGGAGCTTGGTGCTGTTCGCGCGCGGTGACATGGCCGCAGTCCCTTCGATTCAGGTCATCGCCGGTGAGGATCGTCCTCAGCGTCAACCGCTGTACCGATGTTCCCCGAGACCATGCTCGCAGGGCGGCCGCGAGGCGCAAGGGGACATTCCACGATTGAACTGTGCACGGGGCGGCTCCGGCTTTCGTCCCCGGCCCCGGGCTCGAACCCGAGGGCGTCAGGTCACGGCCCTGCACACCAAGCTCATGTCTTGCTCAGAACATTCACGGAAGCTGTGAGTCCGCCCTGATGGGCTGTCATGATCGCGTCGGAAAGCGGATGAGCAACTGATCGCAATGAATTACCTCCCTTGCTGAAGGAGAAGTCATGCGCGTGCACAGACGAGCCCTGCTTGCCCCCGCCGTTGCCGCGATGGTCCTGGCAACTGCCAGCCCCGCCCTCGCCGACGATCCGACGCCGACGCCCACGGAGACCGTGGCTACGACCCCGCCCGACCAGCCCGAGGAGTCCGACCTCGAGGAGGGCGCCCCTGAGACTGACGCTCCTGCGCCGTCCGACTCCATGAACTATCCGGACATGCCTGACGGCCGGGGCTGCGACCAAGGCTGGTACTACCACCCCACGAGTAAAACCAAGGACTACCACAAGGGTGTGGGAGCCGAGCAGGCCAACTACAACGGGACCTCGCGCACAGCCAAGTCCTCGTTCACATCTGAGGTGACCGGCACCGTCGGTATCGCGTACACCGGCGAACTGAACGTGAAGGGCAACGTGGCCGTCGCCGAGATCTCGAGCAAGTTCGGCGTGACCGTTTCCGCCTCCCTCACCGCCAAGATCGGCAACACGATCGCCGTTGACACGCCCTCCCGCAAGACCACCTACGCCCGCTACGGTGTGTTCCGGCTGAAGAGCTACGGCTACAGCCAGTACGTGTACGTCAATTGCGGCAAGGGCAGCAAGAAGAACGTCACGATCTACACGCCGCGCCGCGTCGGCTGGGCCATTTGGGAGAAGTGACATGCTCACGCCTTGCAGGAAACTCATGATGCTCAGCGCCCTCGGTGCCGCCCTGCTCTCCCCGGTAGCTGCCTGCTCCGCAGACCACTCCGACGACAAGCAGCCCGCCCGGGCCGGGCATCCGACCACCTCCCACTCAGCGACGGCCACCGCTCCCCACAGCACGCAACCTCCCGTGCAGAAGCCGCCGGAGCTGGACGCCGACGAAACGCTGGCCGGCCGCCAGAAGGCGACCACGGGGAACGCCGAGGTCGAATACGCCCGGGGCAAGAAGGGCGACGCGCTGATCGTCGCAGTGCGCTGCCAAGGCGCGGGCACCGTGAAGGTTGCCGTGCGGCCCGTACACGTCTCCTTCCCCCTGGAATGCGTCGCAGACAAGGTCAGCACCACCTACAACCAAGTGGCCGTTTCGGGGGTGAACCGCGACGGGACAGTCTCTGTCGAGGCGCCCACGGCTGTGCGCTGGTCCCTGACAGTAGGCCGGGGCGTACCAGCCGAGGAAGATTCACCCCGAACTGACGCGAACTCTCCAGCGGCCTCATAGCCACGCCCGACGGGTTGAGGCCCGGAGCAGCTCCGGGCCTCAGCATCCTAGGCGCGGGTGGGTTGACCGTGGCGGTGCGCAGGCCGGGCGGGGCTGTCCGGTCCTCACCGCCCGGCCGGGGCGGGGCGATGAGGATCAGGCGGAGCGCCCGGACGCGCTGGTGGCCCGCACCCAGGGTGGGTGCGGGCCACCAGCGGCAGGGGGTGTGACAGGTCGGACGGTAGGCGCTCGCCCGTGGCGTCGTCGTACGCGATTCCGGTCGGAGACAGGCGCACGGTGCGGGTCGTGGCCGGCTTGCCTTCCGTCCAGGTCCGGCCGCCAACCTCTATCCGCGCGGTCGCGTCGGCCAGGGCGTCCGTGACCGGGAGCTCGATCTCTGGAGTCTCGGGGTACCAGCCGTCCTCGCGGACACTGCGGGCCTTCTTACCCTCGCCACCTAGGAACCGCGACCGGGCAAGAATTCACCGGAAGGATCATGAAGTGAACGAACCCGTGATCGGAAACCTGCCCCCGCACTCCTGGTCCTCGGAGCAGTCCGTGGCCTACGAGGCGGCCATCGAGGCGATCAACGGCGTGGTCGGCGCCTACAGCCGCCTCATCACCGACGCCGAACACCGCCCGGGCGCGGAGGACACGGTCGCCGAGTACCGGCGGCTGCGCGCCGCCTGCCAGCAGGAGCGGCGCGCCCTGCGGGCCGAGGACACCGAGGCCGTGGCCCGCGTCCGCGCCGGCTACGCCGCCCGGCTCCGCCAGCTCACGGGGCACGACGCGTGAGCCAGGACGACGCCACCCGCTACCAGCTGCCGGCCGAGGAGAACCGCCGCATCTTCGGCGCCGACATCGTGCCCGAGCAGCTGACCGGCCCCACGCCGCAGGACCCGGCCACCGCGGTCTTCCTGCTCGGGCAGCCGGGCGCGGGCAAAGACCCGGGTGGCCCAGCTGGTGGCCGAACAGCTCGACGCGCGGGGCGGCTTCGCCGACATCGACAGCGACCTCTACAAGCCCTACCACCCGCAGTACGCCCAGCTCATGGCCCAGGACGACCGGCTCATGACCCTCTACACCGGCCCCGACGGACGGGCCTGGATGCGCCAGGCCCAGCAGTTCGTCCGGGGTGAGGACCCGCTCTCCAACGGACAGAAGCTCAACGCCCTGGTCCAGGAGATCGCCATGGACCCGCAGTTCCTGGCCGCGACCATGCGGCAGTACCGGGCCGTGGGCACCCGCACCGAGGTCCTCGCCCTGGCCGACTCCCAGGCACTGAGCGAGCAGGGCATCCTCAACCGCTACTACGAACAGGTCCGCGACCGCGGGCAGGGACGGCTGACCGTGCCGGAGAAGGCGGCCGCTTCCTACACCGGCATCGCCGTCTCCTGCGAGGTCATCGCCCGCGAGGGACTCGCCGACTACGCGGCCGTCTACCGCCGGGGCGAGTCCATACCCCGCTACGCGGCCTCCGCCGCCGAACTCGCCGCCCAACCCGAAGCGTTGCGCCAGGCCCTGGAACGGGAGCGCAACCGGCCCTGGACACCGGAGGAGTCTCGAGACTTCCTCGCCGTACAGCAGAAGCTGCGCGCGGGCCTGCCCGCCGACTTCGGCCCGCAGCTCGACCGCATTGACGAACTGGCCCGCCCGCTGCTGGCCCCGCAGCCCGCCGGCAGCCCCCGCGTCTCCACCGCGGCCGCCCGCGCGCGCAGCGTCACCGCCTCCCAGCGCCCGACGAAGCCCGATCAGCAGCCCGGTCCGACGGGCCGCACCCCGCCCGGGCATGGCCCGGAGGGACCCGAGCAGCGCCGGGGACGTGCCAAGTAGCGGGCTGTGCAGGGCCCGGGCGGCGTGACCGGCGCCGCCCGCCACGGCACCAGGGGGCACGCAGGAAGGCCATACAACCGTCCCGGAGGGACACATGAAGATCACCATTGAGGGTGCCTCACCCGAGTTCGAGCGGAAACTGCTCCTGCTTCTCGCCGATCACCGCCACGAACTGACCGTCACCGCGGACACCGAGTGGGACGTCGAGCGGGCCATGCGGTACCTCACCTCCCTGCCGGCCAACGCGCTCAAGTTCGCCCGGCGCGTCGTGGAGGCCAACGGTCACAAGAAGGCCGAGGAACTGCGCGCGGAGTTCGACGGCGAGCTGCGCGGCCCGACCATCGCCCTGTCCCGCGCGGTGCCCCGGGGCGTGCGCATGGGCTGGTGGCCCGAGGGCACCGAGGCACCCATCTCTCCTTTGTACGACCCCGACCATCCGTCCTGGCAGAAGGCCATCGCCTACACGATGACCAGCGAGAACACGCCCGTCTTCCTCACCGCATTCGAGTGGCTGGACGACGGCAACGTGCAAAACGCCTTGTCGGCGGCGGCCTTCGGCGGACGTACCGTGCCACGCGCCAGCCACGAGGCCGAGAGCGACAACCCGAACCGCAACGGGGAGGAACAGCCGTGTTCCCCGACGCCGTAGCCGCCTGCACCTGAGCCACCACGGGGGCACGGCCGTACGACGACGCCGGTCCCGGCTCCC
>NZ_WWKH01000612.1:0-5905 GCF_009865595.1 Streptomyces sp. SID1328
CCGGTGTTCGCCTTCACCACCGCCGACCACGTCACCGCGTACGACGTGTTCGACGTCTCCCGGCGGCTGCGGGAGTACGGCTGGCTGGTGCCCGCGTACACCTTCCCGCCGAACCGGGAGGACCTCTCCGTGCTGCGGGTGGTGTGCCGCAACGGGTTCTCCCACAACCTGGCCGACATCTTCCTCGCCGACCTCACCCGCGCCCTGGACGGCCTGCGCCGCCAGCAGGGGCCGACCGGTGACAGGGAGGCCGCCACCGGGTTCCACCACTGAGCCCTAGGAAGCGGACTGCCGCTTCTCCTCCAGCGCGACCAGCTCGAACGCCGTCTTGCCGTCCAGGGACTCGCGGATGATGTCGGCGTGTCCGGCGTGCCGGGCCGTCTCGCGGATCAGGTGGAGACAGAGCCAGCGCAGCGAGACCGCGCCGTCCGGCGGGAACCAGGGGGCGGAAGGCAGCGGGAAGGTGTCGTCCAGGCTGGGCGCGGAGCGGATCAGCTTCTCCGTCCCCGCGGCCACCTCCGCCCAGTAGGCGAGCTGCTGCGCGACCGTCTCGTCGTCGGTGAGCCGGAAGCACTCGTGCCAGTTCGACTGGTCCCGCTCCACCGCCGGCGGCTCCTGCCGGGCGCGGGCCTGCCAGGCCTGCTCGACCTCGGCGACGTGCTTCAGCAGCCCGCCCAGCGACAGTTCGCTCGCGCTGGGCCGGGTGCGCGCCTGCTCCTCCGTCAGGCCCAGCAGGGCCCGGCGGATGCCGCTCCGCTGCTCCTCCAGGAACGCCAGCAGTGCTCCCCGCTCGTCGCCCGGCGCCTCGGCTCCCACATGAGTGACCATGACCGTCCGCCTCTTCCTCGGCTCCCGCCGGGGCCGTTCGCCCCGACACCGACGAAGCTACGGGCCATTGAGGTCAGATTCTGTCCTCAATGGCCCGTGACGGCGAAGTTTCTCGCGGCGGCTCAGAACGGGAAGCCGCTGCGCCCGTGCTGCACCGAGATCCACTTGGTGGTGGTGAACGCCTCCAGGGTCGTCTCGCCGTTCAGCCGGCCGATGCCGGAGTGCTTCACACCGCCGAAGGGCACGATCGGCTCGTCGTGCACGGTGCCGTCGTTCACGTGGAACATCCCGGTGTCGATCCGCTGCGCGAAGGCCACCCCGCGCTCGATGTCACCGGTGTGGACGGCGCCGCTGAGCCCGTACGGGGTGTCGTTGACGATCCGGACCGCCTCCTCCTCGCCGTCGAACGGGACGAGGAAGACGACCGGCCCGAAGACCTCCTGCCGCAGCAGCTCCGACCCCTCGGGCACGTCGGTGAGCACGCTGGGCGCGACCAGGTTCCCCTCCACCGAGCCGCGCACCAGCGCCGTGGCCCCCTCCGCGAGCGCCTGCTCGACCACCCCGGAAAGGGCGTTCGCCTGCGTGGAGCTGATGACCGGGCCGATGACCGTGGCCGGGTCCCGCGGGTCGCCCACCGGCAGCGAGCGCACCTTGGCGACGAACTTCTCGGTGAACTCCTCCGCCACCGAACGGTCCACCAGCACCCGGTTGGCGGCCATGCAGACCTGTCCCTGGTGCACGAACCGGCTGAAGACGGCCGCGTCCACCGCGTAGTCGAGATCGGCGTCGTCCAGCACCACCAGGGCGCTGTTGCCGCCGAGTTCGAGCACCGCCCGCTTGAAGTTCGCGGCGCACACGGTGGCGACATGGCGCCCGGTGCCGTCGGAGCCGGTGAAGGAGATGACCCGCGGCACCGGGTGCTCGAGGAAGGCGTCCCCGATCTCCGCGATGTCGGTGACGACCACGTTGAGCAGCCCGCCGGGCAGGCCCGCGTCCTCGAAGAGCTTGCCGATCAGGGTGCCGCCCACGACCGGGGTGTTCTGGTGCGGCTTGAGGACCACGCCGTTGCCGAGCGCGAGCGCCGGGGCGACCGACTTCAGCGACAGCAGGAAGGGGAAGTTGAAGGGGCTGATCACGCCCACCACGCCGACCGGGACCCGGTAGAGGCGGTTCTCCTTGCCCTCCAGCGGGGAGGGCAGGATGCGGCCCTCGGGGGCCAGCGCCAGGTGCACCGACTCGCGCAGGAACTCCTTGGCGAGGTGCAGCTCGAAGCCGGCCTTCACGCGGGTGCCGCCCAGCTCCGCGACGATCAGCTCGGCGATCTCCTCCTCGCGCTCCTCCAACAGGGCGAGGGCCCGCTCGAAGACCGCGCGACGCGCGTAGGGGCTGGTGCGCGCCCATTCCTTCTGGACGCGCTCGGCGGCCCGGTACGCCTGGTCGACCTCGTCGACCGAGGCCACGGTGATCGAGGCCAGCTTCTCGTCGTCGTACGGGTTGAAGTCGATGACGTCCCAGGAGCCGGTGCCCGGCCGCCATTCGCCGTCGATGTACTGCTGGGCCAGGTCGCTGAAGAACGCCGCCATGTGATCCCTCAATCGTGAGCGTACGGCTGAGTCACGCCAGGTGCTGATCACGGGCCATCGTACTGGTGCGCTACGGAGAGCGAGGAGCGCGCGGCTCCTCAACTCCCTTGTGGATCAAACGTGTTCGGCAAGCCTTCGGATGAGCTCACGGCTCTCCTCGGGACCCGGACTGTCCTGCTGGAGTTCCTTGAGGGCGTGTTCGTACTGGGCGACGTCCTCGCGCTTGTCCAGGTAGAGCGCGCTGGTGAGCTGCTCCAGGTAGACCACGTCGGAGAGGTCCGACTCGGGGAAGCTGAGCAGGGTGAAGGCGCCGCTCTCCCCGGAGTGTCCGCCGAAGGCGAAGGGCATGACCTGGAGGCGTACGTTGGGCCGCTCGGAGACCTCGATCAGGTGCCGGAGCTGGCCCCGCATCACCTCGCGGTCGCCGTAGGGGCGGTGCAGGGCGGCCTCGTCGAGCACGATGTGGAACTCGGGTGCGTGGTCGCCCAGCAGATGCTTCTGCCGCTCCAGGCGCAGCGCCACCCGCCGCTCGACGTCCGCCGCGCTCGCGCCCCGCATGCCGCGCCGGACCACCGCGCGGGCGTAGTCCTCGGTCTGGAGCAGGCCGTGCACGAACTGCACCTCGTAGACCCGGATGAGGTGCGCGGCGCCCTCCAGGCCCACATAGGTGGGGAACCAGCTCGGCAGCACGTCGGAGTAACTGTGCCACCACCCCGCCACGTTGGCCTCCCGCGCGAGGGAGAGCAGCGACTCGCGCTCCGCCTCGTCGTCGATGCCGTAGAGCGTCAGCAGGTCTTCGACGTCCCTGGTCTTGAAGCTCACCCGGCCCAGTTCCATCCGGCTGATCTTCGATTCGGAGGCGCGGATCGAGTAACCCGCCGCCTCGCGTGTGATCCCCCGCGCTTCCCGCAGCCGCCTGAGTTGCGAGCCGAGCAGCATCCGCCGCACCACCGATCCGGGCTCTCCCGCGCTCACGTACGTCGCCTCCCCAACCATCCGCAAGGGCCTGAGTCTGCCACTAAAACACTTCAAGCAGTACTCGTGCGGTTACGGAAACGGAAAGAGGTGAACCGTTTCTGCTCGCCAGAGGTCACGACCATTGGCGCCGACGTGCGCCCCGATGGCGGAAAAAATGGCCAAGAAGCGGTACGCGCAGGGCGATTTCGGCCGCGTGCACGTGCATCTGCCCTTGCATCTGCTGTGCGCATCCGAAACCATGGGTCCCGCGCCACCGCTGCCTCGCAACGACCGCGAATTCCGGGAGTGCCTCGCATGGGGACGAATGGATCGACCATGCTCAAGCCGTTACGGCAGGGCCTTCCTCCGCTGGACCCCTCGGCCGTGTCCGGCGCCGCCTCCTGCGCGCTGCCGGCCCGCTACGAGGCCGTCCGCGAGGCGCGGAACTTCACCCGCTCCACCCTCGGCCCGTGGGACGTCGGCGACCGCTTCGACGACATCGCCCTGGTCGTCTCGGAACTCGTCACCAACGCGCTGCGCCATGCCATGCCCGCCGAACTGCCGCCCGGCGCCGGGCAGTCGGCGCCCGTCCGGTTGCATCTGCTGCACTGGACCGGGCGGCTGGTGTGCGCGGTGCGCGACCCGAGCGACGAGAGCCCGGTGCCGCGCGAGACCGAGGACGACTTCTCCGCCGAGTCCGGGCGCGGGCTGCTGCTGGTGGAGTCCTTCGCGGACGGCTGGGGCTGGCATCCGGCCATGGGCGACGGCGGGGGCAAGCTGGTGTGGGCGCTGTTCCGGCTCGGGAAGGACGACCTCGGGCAGGACGGCCTCGACTAGGGGACCTCGGTCAGGGCGACCGGGGCGTCCGACTCCCTTGCCGGTCAGGCGGGTTGACATCGTTGCCGGACCGGCTGCCGGACCGGGCCGCCGACGGGGTCAGCCGGCGATGAGGTGGTCGAACTCGCCGTCCTTGATGCCGAGCAGCATCGCCTCGATCTCCGCGCGGGTATAGACCAGCGCGGGGCCGTCCGGGAAGCGCGAGTTGCGCACCGCGACCTCGCCGCCGGGCAGCCGCGCGAACTCCACGCAGGAACCCTGGGAGTTGCTGTGGCGGCTCTTCTGCCAGGCCACGCCGTCCAACTGCGTGGCAGCCATGCCGTTGTACACGTCGTACCCCCCGTACACGCCGTCAACGTAGCGGTCCACAGGTCGCTCCCCGCTGTGCACTGTCTGATGTGGCCATGGTCGAACGACCCGGATCATAACCTTGTTCATGTGCAGATGAATGAGCAGATGCACGTGCACGGCGGGTGTTCCTGCGGTTACAGCTTTGACGTCCGCTTTACCCGAGCCGCTGGGGCAGGTGGTGTTGACGCGCATGCCCGAAAGCGGCTCCGGGCATGCGCGAGCGGGCGCCGCGCCCGCGCTTCCGCGCCAGGTCGTCCAAAACGGAACGTCCCGCCTTCGGGGGAGACGCGCGCCGGGCCCTTGTTGTTGCGCGGTGTCCCGGATTTCCCCGGGTAACGGCTGGTAACTTGCTGCGGACCTCCGGCTCTGGGGGGCCTCGCGCACGGCCGGCGGGGCGACCGGCTACTGGTTGGGAGCGTGACGTGACGACGGCGAAGGTACGGGCCGCTGCGGCGGCGGGACTGGTGGGCGCGCTCGCGCTGACCGTGACGGCGTGCGGCGGGGACGGCTCCCCGGACGACTCCCCCGCCACGAGCAGCGCGGCCCCGGCCCCCTCCGGCCCGGACGGCTCCGGCGGCGCGGGGGCCTCGGACCGGCTCCAGGGCAGTTGGATCACCACCGGCGGCGGCAAGATCGTCGCCCTGGTCATCACCGGCAAGCAGGCCGGGCTCTTCGTCACCGGCGGCACGGTGTGCAGCGGTACGGCGGGCGAGCAGGCGGGCCAGGACGTGATCCGGCTCACCTGCCAGAGCGGCGACGACAGCCGGGCCGAGGGCACGGTCGACTCCGTCGACGGCAAAGCGCTGAAGGTGACCTGGAAGGGCAAGGCCGGGTCGGAGTCGTACACCAGGGCGGAGGGCGGCAAGCTGCCCACCGGGCTGCCGACGAGTCTCCAGCCGTCGTAGGCGGTCCTCGTCCTGGTGAATCGGCGGGGGTGCGTACTCGGCCGCCGTGCCGAGGCGCCATGATGCGAGGAGACGTCACGACCTCGATGGGACCAGTACATGCGCCGCGTCATTCCGCTCACCCTCACCGCTCTCGCCGCCGCCCTCGCCCTGACCGCCTGCGACGACGGCGGCAATGGCGGCGCGGACGGTGCCAGGAGCAAGGCCGGATCCGGTTGCGCGACCGGCGCGGTGGCCCTGGAGGTCGGCTCCGCGAGCGTCGCGCCCGCCGCCGGGGACACCGGCGAGGTGCCGGTCAGCATCACCAACCAGAGCGCTCCCTGCACCCTGGACCACTTCCCCGGCGTCGTCCTGCGCCAGGGTGACCGCTCGGTGAAGCTGCCGGCCAGCGAGGGTGCCCGGGCCCAGACCCTGAAGCTGGCCAAGGGCGCGTCGGCGACCTTC
>NZ_WWKH01000613.1:0-7153 GCF_009865595.1 Streptomyces sp. SID1328
CCGCCGTCCAGCTCGGCAAGGCCGCCGGGGCGCGGGTCATCGGTGTCGTCGGCGGCGCCGAGAAGGCCGCCGTCGCCCGCGAGCTGGGCTGCGACGTGGTCGTGGACCGCCGCGCCGAGGACGTGGTCGCCGCCGTGAAGGAGGCCACCGGCGGCAAGGGCGCCGACGTGATCTACGACCCCGTCGGCGGAGAGGCGTACGCGCAGTCCGCCAAGCTCGTCGCCTTCGAGGGCCGGATCGTGGTCGTCGGCTTCGCCAGCGGTTCCATCCCGAGCCCCGCGCTCAACCACGCCTTGGTGAAGAACTACTCGATCCTGGGCCTGCACTGGGGCCTGTACAACACCAAGAACCCCAAGCTCGTGCTGCGCTGCCACGAGGAGCTGACCGAGCTGGCCGCGCGCGGCGCGATCAAGCCGCTGGTCAGCGAGCGCGTGCCGCTCGCCGGGGCGGCCGGCGCCGTGCAGCGGGTCGCCGACGGTGTGACCACCGGCCGGATCGCCGTCCTGCCGCAGAACGGAGCCACCGCATGATCGACGCCGGTGAACTGCGCCGCCGCACAGCCGAGTTGCTGGCCGCGTACCCGCCCGCCACCACCGACCGCCTCGACTTCCTCCGGGCCCGCTTCGACGCCGGGCTCGCCTGGGTGCACTACCCGGAGGGCCTCGGCGGACTCGGTGCCCCGCGGTCCCTCCAGGCCGTCGTGGACGAGGAGCTGGCCGCGGCCGGCGCCCCCGACAACGACCCGCGCCGCATCGGCATCGGCCTCGGCATGGCCGCCCCGACCGTGCTGCGCTACGGCACCGACGAGCAGAAGGCCCGCTTCCTGCGCCCGCTGTGGACCGGCGAGGAGGTGTGGTGCCAGTTGTTCAGCGAGCCCGGCGCCGGGTCCGACCTGGCCGCGCTCGGCACCCGTGCCGTGCGGGACGGCGAGGACTGGGTGGTCGACGGGCAGAAGGTGTGGACCTCCAGCGCCCATCTGGCCCGCTGGGCCATCCTCATCGCCCGTACCGACCCGGACGCGCCCAAGCACGCGGGCATCACCTACTTCATCTGCGACATGACCGACCCCGGCGTGGAGGTCCGGCCGCTGCGCCAGATCACCGGCGAGGCCGAGTTCAACGAGGTCTTCCTCACCGGTGTCCGCATTTCCGACCGCCACCGCCTCGGCGAGGTCGGCGACGGCTGGCGGGTCGCCCAGACCACGCTGATGAACGAACGCGTCTCCATCGGCGGCATGCGGCTGCCCCGCGAGGGCGGCATGATCGGCCCGGTCGCCAAGACCTGGCGCGAACGCCCCGAACTGCGCACCCACGACCTGCACCAGCGGCTGCTGAAGCTCTGGGTCGAGGCCGAGGTGTCCCGCCTCACCGCCGAACGGCTGCGCCAGCAGCTCAACGCCGGCCAGCCCGGCTACGAGGGTTCCGGCATGAAGCTCGCCTTCGCCCGCCTCAACCAGGAGATCAGCGGTCTGGAGGTCGAACTCCGGGGCGAGGAGGGCCTCCTGTACGACGACTGGACCATGCGCCGTCCCGAGCTGGTCGACTTCACCGGGCGCGACGCCGGGTACCGCTATCTGCGCTCCAAGGGCAACAGCATCGAGGGCGGGACCAGCGAGGTCCTGCTGAACATCGTCGCCGAGCGCGTCCTCGGTCTGCCCGCCGAACCGCGCACCGACAAGGACGTCCCCTGGAAGGACCTGGCCCGATGAGCACGCCGAACGCCGAGCCCGACCTCCTCTACTCCGAGGAGGAGGAGGCGCTGCGCGCCGCCGTCCGCGACCTGCTCACCGACCACTGCGGGCCCGCCGCGGTGATCGCCCGCACCGAGTCGGACACCCCGCACGACCCCGCCCTGTGGAAGCAGCTCACCGAGGGCATGGGCCTGGCGGGGCTGCTGATCCCCGAGGCGCGGGGCGGCCAGGGCGCCACGCACCGCGAAGTCGCCGTCGTGCTGGAGGAGCTGGGGCGGGCCGTGGCACCGGTGCCGTACCTCACCAGCGCCGTGGTCGCCACCGAGGCACTGCTCGCCTGTGACGACGCCGAGTTGCTGGAACGGCTTGCCTCCGGCCGCACGGTGGGCGCTCTGGCCGTCTCCCTGACCACCGCGCCCGGCGTCCCCTTCGCCACCGCCCGAGTCGACAACGGCGTACTGCACGGCGAGTTGACCGCCGTGGCGGACGCGGTCGCGGCCGACGTACTGCTCGTCCCGGCCGACGACGGCGATCTCTACGCGGTCGCCGCCGACGCGGTCACCCGCACCCCGCAGATCCCGCTCGACCTCACCCGCCCGCTCGCCACCGTCATCCTCGACGGCGCCCCCGGCCGCCGCCTGGGCCCTGCCGAACCTGCCGTACGGCGTGCGCTGCGGGCCGGTGCGGGACTGCTGGCCTCCGAGCAACTGGGCCTTGCGGACTGGGCGTTGACCGAGACCGTGCGCTATCTGAAGGAGCGCAAGCAGTTCAACCGGCCGGTCGGCGGATTCCAGGCGCTCAAGCACCGGCTCGCCCAGCTCTGGCTGGAGGTGGTCAACCTCCGCGCGGCCGCCCGCGCCGCGGCCGACGCGCTCACCACCGGCCACGACACCGACCTCACCGTCGCCGTCGCGCAGTCCTACGCCTCTCCCGTCGCCGTCCGTGCCACCGAGGAGGCGCTGCAGCTCCACGGCGGACTCGGCATGACCTGGGAACACCCCGTCCACCTGCACCTCAAGCGGGCCAAGGCCGACTCTCTCGCGTACGGCAGTGCGGGCGCCCACCGCGAGGCCCTCGCCGGCCTGGCAGACCTCCAGGCTCCCTGACACCACCCTTACGGGGGACACGTCAGCGCCCCGGAACAACCCTCCGCTACGCCACACTTGCGGCCGAACGCCGCACACCGGGCGTGGCGGAGGAGGTTCCGATGGCTGTTTCCATCTCAGTGGTGCTGCTGCTCCTGATCCTGGCGGTGGTCTTCATGCGCAACGGCGCGCTGAAGATCTCCCACGCCCTGGTCTGCATGCTGCTCGGCTTCTACCTGGCCAGCACCAGCATGGCCCCCACCATCAGCAGCGGCCTCACGGCGACCGCGGACCTGGTGAGCGGGCTGCGGCCGTGAGGCGGGACCGTCAGGTGCCGATCACGCGGGAGCGGATCAGGAAGCGGACGCCTTCGGGGGCTTCCAGGGAGAAGCCACCGCCCCGGCCGGGGACGACGTCGACGATGAGGCGGGTGTGGCTCCAGAGGTCGTGCTGGGACTTGGACATCCAGAAGCCCACCGGTTCCGGGACGCCGTCCAGGGCCAGTTCGGCGAGGAGGACGTCGGAGGCGCCGGTGCGGAACTCGCCCTCGGGGTAGCACATGGGGGCGCTGCCGTCGCAGCAGCCGCCGGACTGGTGGAACATCAGCGGACCGTGCTGCTCGCGCAGCCTCCGCACCAGTGCGGCCGCCTCGGGCGTGAACTCCACGCGCTGACTCTCTTGCGTTTCCACGGTCACCGTCCAGGAAGATCGGGGCGTCCGGACACCCCCAGTCTGGGCGCTCACCGGAGGCCAGTCCAGCGGTCGGCCACGACCCGCGAAAGCGGCCGGGGCCGGACCTCGCAGGTCCGGCCCCGGCCGCGGTGGGTCAGCTCCTGGACTTCGGCTTGGCCGGTTTCGGCGCACCGGCGGCCGCCGGAGGCTCCTTCACGTCCACGTCGCTCGCCCGCACATAGGCGAGCCGGTGGTCGAGCTGGATCTCGTAGTACTCCTCCTGCCCCTTCACCACCGGCGCCGGGGCGTCCTCGAACCTGGACCGGTCGACGTAGGTGCCGTGCACGACGGACTGCGTCACATACCGCTGACCCTCCTGGATCGTGTACGGCAGCGGCGCCTCCTGCTGCTCGTCCATCCCCACCGGATACGCCGACTCCTCCGGGAGCGCCCGCCCGAAGACCGGGATCTCCTGGCGGCCCTCCTTCGGCGTGATGGTCCGGGCCCGCTCGCCCACCGCGGTGGGCTGGTTCTTCGGGTTCCTGAACCACGCCTTGTGGCCCTGGAACCAGATCGCCGTCCAGTCACCCTGCCGCCCCGCCACGGCGAACGTCTGGCCCGCCGACACCCGCGACCCCAGGTCGTTGACGTCCACCGTGGTGTCGTCGCCGTCGGGCTTGCGGCCCGGGTCCTGGATCAGCCCGGAGTCCTCGCTCGGCTCGGTGTGCAGCCGGACCGCGCTGGACCCGTGCGGCGCGCACTTCCCGCCGCTCTCCACGCACCCGGTGAACACCGGCCTGTGCTTGGCGTACTCCGGAAGGATCATCACTGTGTCGCTGTCCGGCCCCGCCGTCGCCTTCAGCGGCGCGCCGAGCAGGTCGAAGTAGTGCCGCCAGTCCCAGAACGGACCCGGGTCGTCGTGCATGTCCGGGATGGCTCCCCCGGTCGGCGCCGGCACATTGTCGTGGCCGAAGACGTGCTGACGGTCCAGCGGGATGCCGTACTTCTTGGTCAGGTACTTCACCAGCCGGGCGGAGGAACGATACATCTGCTCCGTGTACCAGGCGTCCGGCTGCCGCAGGAAGCCCTCGTGCTCGATGCCGATCGAGCGGCCGTTCACGAACTGGCTGCCCGAGTGCCAGGCTTCGTCCTTGGTCTTGACGTGCTGGGTGACACTGCCGTCGCTGGACCGGATGGAGTAGTGCCAGGACGCCTCCGTCGGGTCCTGGACGGTCAGCAGCATCGAGGCCAGCGGCGCCTCGGTGTCATGGATGACGATGTACTCGATCCGCTGGTCCCTGGGCCGGTCGGCCAGGTCGTGGTTGCCGTACGCCTCGTCGTCGATGCGTACGTACGGCGCGCTCAGCCAGGAACACGACAGTTCCGCCGGGCACTCCACGTTCTTCGAGCGGGCCGCGCCCGCCGCCCCGGTCTTCGGGCGCACCCGGGGGCTCGCGGCCAGGACGACGTGCTGACCCGCGTCCGTGACGCGGTTCGCGCCCTTGCGGATGATGTCGAAGACATCGTTGGCGTAGGCCGCCGCCGCGCCCGCGTCATTGGAGCCCGGGAAGCGCGAGACCGCGTCCCACCAGTCGGCGGGGTCGGTGCTGAGCGGCTTGCCGAGCTGCTTCTGCGCCGCCGCGAGGAGGGCCGCGCCGCCACGCACGTTGGCGGCGTCGTCGGTGCGCAGCCGCTCCACCGGGAGACCGACCAGATCGGCCGCCCGCCGCAGGTCGGCGGAGCGCTGAGCCTCCTCGGCGGCCTTCTGCGCCGGGGACGGGCTGGCCTTCCGCACCTTCGGACGGGGCGTCACATGGTGCGGCGGGGTGGCGGCCGGCGGCCCCGCGGAGTCCACCAGGTGCATCGGCCCGTAGCCGCCGATGACGCTGGGTGCGCCCTGGTGGGAGTCCCACCGGGACTGGAGGTAGGACACGCCCATCAGGACGCTGCGGGGGACGTGGAACTCCTTCGCCGCGGCGGTGTAATCGTCCTGGAGACGTTGGTCGTTGGGACCGCCGGAGTCGTCCGAACGGTCGATCAGCAGGGGCACCAGGAGCGCCGCCGACGCGGCGGTCACGCAGATGATCCGCCGATGCCCGCGCACGGCACTGGACAGGCGGGGGGCAACGCGTTTTCTCATACGGGTGGCTCCAACGAGGTTCGGCGCGGCCGGAACATGCGGCCAGGGCGCGAACCAGGGCGCGCCCCGCATGTCACCCCGCTCACGTTTCCTTGCCTCACGCGCCGCGTCGCGCCGAGCGTCACTGGCGTGGACCATCCCCCGCGCTCAGGCCACCCGGTCGGCGGCAGCTGACCCCGCCGGGTGGGGGCAGCCCCTCACCCCTCCTCAACCGGGTCCACCCGCCAGTCCGGCCGGCCCGGCATGGGCGGGGTGTGCGAGCCGTACAGCCACGGGGTCAGAAAGCCCGTGAGGTCCTCGCCGGCCACCTTCGAGGCCAGCCTGACGAAGTCCCGGCTCCCGGCCACCCGTCCCCGATACGTCGTCACCCAGGCCTTCTCGACGCGCTCGAAGGTCTCCGCGCCGACCTTCTCCCGCAGGGCGTACAGCACGAGCGCCGAGCCGTCGTACCGCATCTGCCGGAACAGGCCCTCCACGTGCGGCTCGGCTGGGGCGCCGTCGTCGTGCCGCCACTGGTCGTGCTGCTCGTAGGCCGAACGCATCATGTCCTCCAGGCTCGGACCGCCCCGCGAGTCGGCGTACAGCAGCTCGTAAAAACGGGCATGACCCTCGCTCAGCCACAGGTCCGACCAGCGGCGGATCGCCACGCTGTCACCGGTCCAGTGGTGGGTGAGCTCGTGCACCAGATTGCGTTCGGCGGCGACCTGATCCCCCAGCAGGTCCGCGCTCGGCACCACCGAGAGGGACTGCGTCTCCAGCGCCACCGGCAGTTCGGTGTCCCCCACCAGCACGCCGTAGCGCCGGAACGGGTAAGGGCCGAGCCGTTGCTCCAGCCAGGCGAGGTGGTCCGGCGTCAGCGCCCGGTACGCCTTCGTCTCCGCCACCAGCCCCGCCGGCACCACGTCCCGCAGCGGCAGCCCGTGCGGGCCGGTGCCGTCGACCACGTCGAACTTTCCGACGGCCAACTGGACCAACTGTGGGGCGACCGGATACTCCGAGTCGTACGTCCAGCGGACCCGGCCGTCGCGCAGGGGGACGCGGGTGACGAGCCGTCCGTTGGCCACCGCTGTCAGGCCCGGCGGGGTGGTGATGTGGAAGGTGAACGGCGCGCGCAGGCTCGGGTGGTCGTCCGCCGGGAAGATCATCCGGGCGCCGTTCGGCTGCGGGGACAGCACGGTGCCGTCCGCCGTCGGCACCCAGCCGTAGTCCTGAATCGCGTCGGTGCGGTGGCGCCGCTGGGTGGGGTCGGCGGTGTAGATGACCCTCACGGTGAAGGCGCGGCCCCGCGCGAGCGGCTTCGCGGGGGTGACGACCAGTTCGTCGCCCCGGCGCGCCGTCTTCGCGGGCGCACCGTCGACGGTGACGCCGCGCAGGGTGTTGCCCGCGAAGTCGAGGTCGAAGCGGGAGAGGGCCTGGGTGGCGGTGGCCCTGATCGTGGTGGCGGCGGCGAAGGGGGTTCTCGGTGCCTGCCAGTCGAAGTCCAGGGTGTAGCGGTGGACCATGTAACCGCCGTTCCCGTCCAGTGGCATCAGGGGGTCGCCGATGCCGGGGGCGCCGGGGGAGGGG
>NZ_WWKH01000614.1:0-4862 GCF_009865595.1 Streptomyces sp. SID1328
CTCGCCGAGCCGTCGGCGGACGCCCGCTGGTGTCACCTCTGGATGGAGCACACCGTCGTCGTCGCCCGGCTCCACGCCTTGTGGCTGGCCTGGCAGGAACTCACCGACCCGACCACCTGCGGCTACACCGGACCGTCCATCTGGCACCGCGACCACCTCGACCCCTGCATGCGCGAGCTGCGCGGCAGCGAGGGCCCCTTCAAGGGCTGCACCAAGGGCGAGCACCAAATCGCTCACCGGCTGCCCGGGCTCGTGCCCAGCGCCTGGCGCCAGGAGACTCCCTAAGCACAACAGCCGCCTGTTTTCCTCTCACCACGATCACTCGCGGCCGCCACCGGTCGCCGCGACCGAGCGCTCTCGCGCCGGGGGCCGCCCGCTGCCCCTGGGCGCCGGGATGCAGCGGAAGTCGGGAGGCTTCACACTCCATCGGCTTCGCTGCGGCCTCCGGATACTCGGAGCCGGAAGCGGCACTCTTTATTCATTTCGCGTACGATCGAACCTGCGGATGACACATAAAGCTTGACCCAGAAGGGCCCCGAACTGGGCGGCATCCCAGATCCGAGGCCCCTCCATCCGCGATGCAGCCAGTGAGCCCGGCCGTCCAACATCCGGTCGGGCTTACTGCTGCCCGAACAGCTACGACCGGCGTCCACCGCCCCTTGGTCAGGAGAAGTGCCGCACCGCGAGGTCGGCGAGTCCCGCCATGACAGGCGACCAGTCGATCAGGAACTGCTTGACGAGCCTGCGCCGCTCCTGGCGCTGCTCGACGGCCTCCTGGTCGTTCTGCTCGTCTCCGTTCTCGACGGGCGTCTTGCCTTCCACTAAGCGCCTCCGGGGGCGTCGAAGAAGCCCGGCAGGCATTGCCAGGCCTTCACCGGTGGTGAAGAACGGGCGGACGCCTCGGAGGAACTGACACCCAGCATAGATGGGGGTTAGTACGGCCTACGGCTCTAGGGCCAAGATCAACCACAACATGTGGGATTCGAGCGGAGCCTGAGAGGCGGTCAGAACCCGCTCTCACCTGGCGTGATGGTGGAATGTGGCAGAATGTTCTACCCCTCTATTTAGGGATGGACCACAATTTTGAGTGGTGCACCGATGGGTGGTCAGATTCGTGTGCACTGCGCATGAAGGGAGTCCCGAACTTCGGGTCTCCGGGACTCACACGTTGTGGTGCAGAGGGTCGTCGTACGGGGCAGCTTCCGTTTCCGCAACCTGGGGGGGCGCGAGGATGGTTGGATGGCGATGCCGCCGCGGATCGGCCCTAGCGGTGCCGGGTGCCAGAACGGGCGGGCGAGACGGAGGCGAACCAGTGAGTGACCGGAGTTCCATCGAATGGACCGAGGCGACCTGGAACCCGACGA
Organism: Streptomyces sp. SID1328; assembly: GCF_009865595.1. NCBI lineage: Bacteria > Bacillati > Actinomycetota > Actinomycetes > Kitasatosporales > Streptomycetaceae > Streptomyces > Streptomyces sp. SID1328. The sequence goes on from NZ_WWKH01000614.1 coordinate 1,365, forward strand.
CCGGGTGTGACCGTCTCTCGTCCGGGTGCGACAACTGTTATGCGCTGACCCTCGCGAAGCGTCTAAAGGCGATGGGAGCGGCCAAGTACCAGAACGACGGCGACCCTCGAACCTCGGGCCCTGGGTTCGACCTCACCGTTCACCCCGATTCCCTGCGTATTCCGTACAGCTGGAAGAGTCCGCGGACCGTGTTCGTGAACTCCATGTCGGACCTCTTCCATGCACGCGTCCCCCTCCCCTTCGTGCGTCGTGTGTTCGAGGTCATGGCCGACACACCACAGCACACCTACCAAGTGCTGACCAAGCGCGCGCGCCGTCTGCGGCAGGTAGCCGACCGACTTGAGTGGCCAGCCAACCTGTGGGTGGGTGTCTCGGTGGAGACGGCAAAGGAGCTGCCGCGCGTGGACGACCTTCGGCAGGTGCCGGCCGCCGTACGGTTCTTGTCCTGCGAACCTCTCCTCGGCCCGCTCGACGCTCTGTGCCTGGACGGCATCCACTGGGTGATCGCCGGTGGCGAGTCCGGGGCGAATCACCGAGCGGTGGACCCGGCCTGGGTCACGGCGATCCGAGACCAGTGCGTAGAGGAGAACGTGGCGTTCTTCTTCAAGCAGTGGGGCGGCTACACCCCGAAGGCGGGCGGCCGCACGCTCGAAGGCCGGACCTGGGACCAGTTGCCGCTCACGGCCGCCGTCTGACCGCCGCCTGTTCGGTCAATACCTATACGCAGCGGGTTCACCCACCGCAAACTTGTCGCAGGCATTCTCTCCGGACAAGGAGGCGGGATCTTGGGCGAACCTGAAGTGGTGCTCGATGACGCTGTACTGAATCTCAGCGGTGAGAGCGCCGGAGAGGACGGGACCGATACCAGCAGCCCGTTCTTCGTCAGCAAGAAAGCCGCGGCTGTCCTCAAGCACGCGATCCTGCGCTCCTACGTCGTCCCCTTCGCCAGCAAAGTCGGCAAGTACGCCCCCGACGGCAGGGTCGTCTACCTAGACGGCTACGCCGGCCCGGGCCGGTACGAAGACGGCACCCCCGGATCGCCCGCACTTATCTTGGAGTCCGCGGCCCAGATTGCCGAGTTCCGTCAGCTGGACTGCTACTTCGTGGAGCGGAGCAGGAACAATTTCCGGTCCCTGTCGACCCTCGTCGGCGAAGCGCAGAAACAGGGACTTGCCGCCCACGCGCTGCAGGGTCGGGTAGAGAAGCATCTCAAGCATGTCTTGACCGCAGCCGAGGGAGCACCGCTCTTCGCCTTCCTCGACCCCTTCGGCCTGGGCGTCAGCTTCGAAGCGCTGACCGACCTGGTCTTCGGAAGCCGCACCCGACAGGGTTCTACCGGCCGCCACGCCACCGAGGTACTGCTCAACTTCAACGCCAACGCCGTTCGGCGCATCGGCGGACTGCTAACCAGTACAAAGCACAGCCCCGGCAAACCGGCGACCCTCAGTGCCATGGACGCCGCGTGTGGCGGGGACTGGTGGCGCAAGGAGTTCTTGGACTCCGCCAATAACACCGAAGCCGTCAACCGGATCACGGAGGGCTTCGCACAGCGAGTTGGCAAGGCTGTGCGTGCCGGGTCGTGGACCGTCGAGGTACGCAACCGGGCTCATCATCAGGTCGCCTACCATCTGGTCCACTTCAGCCGACACAAGGACGGCATGTGGCTCTTCGGCGAGGCGGCGAGCCTGGCCCAGGTCGAATGGCGCCGTGCCTGCATTCCGCCGGCCCGCTCCGACACTCTCTTCGACCCCATCGACACCTTCGAGGCCGAAGAACAAGAACGTAAAGCGCAGTGGATCAAGAGGATCATGCAGAACGTAGAAGATCTACTCGACAGACACGGTGACTTTATAGTCGACCACCACCAAGCTCAGGTGATGGCCGGTGTCCTCGGCGAGGCCCGAGCCCTCCACGTCCGGGCAGCCATCAAGGAGCTCTACAAATCCGGCAAGACCACCTGCAACGGTGTCGGTGAGGTCCGACAGCTTCGAGTCACTCGGCCTCGCTGATCTCGGGAGCGCTGACCGCGCCGGGCGGTACCGAGGAAGCGGGGGCCCGGGGCTCCCGGCGGCCACCCGCATCAGCCATGCCGTGGAGCCGGTGGGTGCCGTCTGGGGCATGGACTACCTCCGTTGCTGCCCCGAGCCTCTCCTGCGTATGTCCGGCACCGGTTGCTGAGCGATCCGGGCTGAGTGACTCCAGCCAGGACTGACCGTTAAGTCGGGCATGGGAAACATGATCAGGAATCTGGCCGTTGCCGTGCTCGCGGCATCCGTCGCCCTGCCCGCCGCTGCGTCGGCGTCCGCGACGACGGACGCCGTACGGCGCCCCCTGTGCGGGGAATTCCGTCTCTCGGGGGACCACGTGTGCCTCATGGCCGTGCGTGGGCAAGTGCGGGTCAATCTGCACGTTCAGAAGCAGCACGGCCACGACGCGGCGTTCGCCGCCGGGTATATGGGTACCGGTGGCCATCTATGGCTTGAGCGTCGGCACGGCGGCCGCACGCAGACCCTGGGCCGCAAGACGGCGCGGGGCGACGGGATGGTCTCGATGGGCCAGGACTCGGCGGTCTACGACGGACTGGGCTACAAAGCCCGGGCCTGCGCCGACGCCAAGGGCGGCCGCCTGCGCGCCTGCACCTCCTGGCACTGACGAACCCGGGACGAGCGTGACACCGACGTGCGGGGGCGCCGGGCGCGGGTCACGCTGGCTCCATGGCACCAGCTCGCGTCGTCGTCCACCCACCCGGTGAAACGGGGGGCCGCCGGGTGACCGTGAACGACGAGTTCGTCGGCACGGCCTGGTCCGCGCACGATCTGACGGTGTTTCTCCAGCGTGCCGGTCTGGAGGGGTGGGATGAGCTGGACGTGCTCGCGTGGGACGGGATCGAGTGGCGCGGCGCCGGCATCGACGTCTGGGCATAGCCGCCCCCCCCCGCCATGGCGCCTCAGCTCTGTCGGGGCACGGTATTAGGCTCCAGGGCATGACCGCCCCCACCCCCGAGGCCAGCCCGTTCGACCCGCTCGCTTTCCCCGACAAGCTCCGCGAGGCCCAGCACCTGGCCGCCGACCTGTACGCCGAGCTGCACGACTACCAGCAGACCCTCCCCTGGTCCCGAGAGCCCCACCCCGGCTGGGAGGCGGTTCAGGAGCGGGGCAAGGAGTGGGCCGGGCGGCCCGCCACGGACGGCTGGACGCCTGACCAGGTGGCCAAGTACGACGAGCTGCGCGGCGCACTGCTCGACGCCACGGCCGCTGTGAACACCCACCGCTGGTGGGGCAAGTGCCGGAACGCCGGAGCCGACCTGGTCGCCGCGCGTCAGGCCCTCAAGCACGAGCCTCTCACCGCCGCCTAGAAAGACTCCGGCGGAATCCCTGTCTCCCCGGCCGCGCGGCGAACTAGGGGGTGAAGGGAGGCCCGTTCCGGGCGGCCCCGTCCGGAGAGGATCAGCATGAAGTCCCGTCTGTTCAAGGTCATCAACCCGCCCCTCGGCACCAC
>NZ_WWKH01000615.1:0-24736 GCF_009865595.1 Streptomyces sp. SID1328
CAACGCCGCAGATGTGCGTGCCAGACCCCGCGAACCCGGCAAGATCCGGAAGACAGGCCCTGCAGCTCGCCGGCCTTAAAGGAGAGGCCCGATGATTGACGTGCTGGTCGTGGACGACGATTTCCGTGTCGCCGAGATCAACGCCAGGTATGTGGGCAAGGTTCCCGGCTTCCGGGTGGCCGCCCGCGCCCACAGTGCCGCCCAGGCGCTGGCCGCCGTCGAACGCGGCGGCGTCGACCTGGTGCTGCTCGACCACTATCTGCCGGACCGCACCGGCCTCGAACTCGTCCACCTGATGCGCCAGCACGGCCACGGCACCGACGTCATCATGATCACGGCGGCCAGCGATGTGACGACCGTGCAGCAGGCGATGCGCCTCGGCGCCCTGCACTACCTGGTCAAGCCCTTCACCTTCAACGCCCTGCGCGGCCGCCTCGACTCCTACGCCGCCCTGCGCCGCACCGTCGACCGGGTGGGCGGACGCGGAGTGACCGGCCAGGAACAGGTCGACCGCATCTTCGGCGCCCTGCGCACGGCCCTCGCCCCCTCGGCCCCGGGCCTGCCGAGCGGTCACACGGAGCCGACCTCGGACCTGATCTGCGGTGTCCTGCACGGCGCGGAGCAGCCCTTGTCGGCGCACGAGGTGGCCTCCCGCACAGGGCTGAGCCGCTCCACCGCCCAGCGCTATCTCCGTCACCTGGAGCAGGCGGGCCGCCTACGGCTGTCCCTCAGATACGGGGACACCGGGCGGCCCGAGCACCGGTACGCCTGGGTGACGCCGTGACGTCACCCAGGCCCGGTGCCCTTACACGGCTCCGGCTCCGGTCAGCGACCGCACCTCGGTCTCCGCGAACTTGGCCTCGTCCGGCACCTCGTCCGAGGTGACCGTGCCCAGCCAGCCCGCGAGGAAGCCGAGCGGGATGGAGACGACGCCCGGATTCTGGAGCGGGAAGTACTGGAAGTCGACGCCGGGGAAGAGCGAACCGGGGCTCCCCGACACCACGGGCGACAGCAGCACCAGGATCACCGCCGGGATCAACCCGCCGTACACGGCCCAGACCGCGCCGCGCGTGGTGAAGTTCCGCCAGAACAGCGAGTACAGCAGCGTCGGCAGATTCGCCGAGGCGGCCACCGCGAAGGCCAGGCCGACCAGGAACGCCACGTTGAGGTTCCGCGCCAGCAGCCCCAGCGCGATCGCCACGACCCCGATGGCGGCCGCCGCGATCCGCGCCACCGCCACCTCGCCGCGCGGGGTGGCGGGCCTGCGTCGCAGCGACGCGTACAGGTCGTGGGCGACCGACGCCGAGGAGGCGAGGGTGATCCCCGCGACCACCGCGAGGATGGTGGCGAAGGCGACGGCGGCCACGACCGCGAACAGCACGGTGCCCCCGGTGGAGGAGGCGCCGCCGCCCAGGTCGAGCGCCAGCAGCGGGATCGCGGTGTTCCCGGCCGCGTTGGAGCGGCGCAGCGCGTCGGCGCCCACCACGGCGGTCGCCCCGAAGCCGAGGACGATCGTCATCAAGTAGAAGCTGCCGATGAGCCCGATCGACCACACCGTGGAACGCCGGGCGGCCCGCGCGGTCGGCACCGTGTAGAAGCGGGACAGGATGTGCGGCAGGCCCGCGGTGCCCAGCACCAGCGCCAGGCCGAGGCTGATGAAGTCCATCCGCGCGGTCCAGTCACCGCCGTACTTGAGCCCCGGCGCCAGGAACGAGGCCCCGTGCCCACTGCGCTCGGCCGCCGTCAGCAGCAACTGGTTGATGTCCCCGTGGAACCGCACCAGTACCAGCACGGTCATCACGATCGTCCCGAGCAGCATCAGGACGGCCTTGACGATCTGAATCCAGGTGGTCGCCCGCATCCCGCCCAGCGACACATAGATCACCATGAGCGCGCCGACCCCGATGACCGTCCACGCCTGCGCGGCCCCGCCGGAGCCGCCGAGCAGCAGCGCCACCAGGCTTCCGGCGCCCACCATCTGGGCGACCAGGTACATGACGGAGACGGTGACCGAGGCGGAGCCGGTGGCGATCCGCACCGGCCGCTCGGCCATCCGCGCGGCGACCACGTCGGCCAGAGTGAACCGGCCGCAGTTCCGCACCAGTTCGGCCGCGACGAACAGCACGACCAGCCAGGCCACGAGGAACCCGACGCCGTACAGCAGCCCGTCGTAGCCGTACAGCGCGATGAGCCCCGTCACACCGAGGAAGGAGGCCGCCGAGAGATAGTCGCCGGAGATGGCGAACCCGTTCTCCAGCGGGGTGAAGAGCCGCCCACCGGCGTAGAACTCCTCCGCCGAACCATGTCTGCGCCGGCTCACCCAGGTGGTGATGCCCAGGGTCACGGCCACGAACGCGCTGAACAGGACCAGCGCCAGCATCTGGTGGTGGCTGGTCACGAGGTGCCTCCCTGGACGCCACGGGTCAGCTCCTGGGTGTCCCAGCGCAGTTCCAGCGCGGGTCGGTCGCGCCGCAGTCGCGCGTGCCGTGCGTAGGCCCAGGTGAGCAGGAAGGTGCTGGCGAACTGCCCCAGCCCGGCGAGCATCCCCACATTCACCGCTCCTATGACGGGCCGCGCCATCAGACCGGGCGCTGCCGTCGCGGTGACCACGTATCCCACGTACCAGACGAGGAAGGCGGCGGCTCCCGGCACCACGAACCTCCGGTACCGGCTGCGCACCTCCTGGAACGCCTCGCTTTGCTGCACCGCGAGATACACGTCGCGGGCACGAGCCTCCGCGATCTCCCGCTCGGCCTCACCGCGCGGCCGCGGTACGGCCACCGGTGCGGGCATCCCCGCCCCGTCCAGCTCACCCCAGCCGGCGGTCAGCGTGTCGTGCCACGGGTCCTCCTGCCGCACGTCGCGGGAAGTCACGCTCTGCTCTTCCTGGTTGTCGGCCGAACTTCCGGGACCGTTCCCGGCACCGAACTGTCGACCATTGCTTGACTGCATACCCAAGGATGGACAGATCGGGAAGATCCGCGACACATCTTCCCGTACCACTTCACCCCATCAGGTGAGTCACTCCACCCTCGGCCGCACCATGCCCTTCGCAAACGCGTAACGCACCGCCTGCGCACGGTCCTTGAGGCCCGTCTTGGCGAAGAGGTTGTTGATGTGCGTCTTCACGGTCGCTGTGGAGACATGCAACTTCCGGGCGATCTCCTGGTTGCTGAGTCCCTCGCCGATCAGCACCAGCACTTCGCTCTCGCGGGCGGTCAGCCCGTCGGGCGGCTCGGGCGGTGCTGCAGTCGTCCGCACCTCGGCCTGCGACAGCTTCTCCAGCAGCCGGAGTTGGATGCCCGGTGCCAGCCCCGCCTCTCCCGACAGCACGCTCTGGACCGCGCGCACGATCTCCTCCCCGCCCGCGTCCTTCGTCAGGTACCCCCGCGCCCCGGCGCGCAGTGCGGCGAACAGCGACTCGTCGTCCGCGAACGTGGTCAGCACCACCACCTGGGTGCCCGGGTACTCGCTCCGGATGCGCCGGGTGGCCTCCACCCCGTCACACCGGGGCATCCGCAGGTCCATCAGCACCACATCCGGGGCCAGTTCGCCGACCAGGCGCACCGCCTCCTCGCCGTCCCCGGCCGCGCCGACCACCTCGAGGCCGGGCAACAGCCCCAGCAGCATCACGATGCCTTCCCGCACCACGGTCTGGTCATCGGCGACCACCACCCGCGCCAGCTTCCGTTCCCCCTCCGGCGCCGTCATACCGGCACCTTCAACGTCACCACGAACCCCTCCTCGTCCGGCCCCGCGTCAAGCGAGCCGCCCAGCAGTTCGGCGCGCTCCCGCATGCCCAGCAGACCGTACCCGCCGCCGGAGGAGGCCAGTTCGCCCGGACGCCCGCCCTTGTCCCGCACATCGAGGGTCACTTGATGCTCGCTGTAGTCGAGCCGGACCCGCACCTTCGCACCCTGGGCATGCTTGCGGACGTTCGTCATCGCCTCCTGCGCCACCCGGCGCACCGCCTGCGACGCCTCGGCCGGCAGCGTCCTGCGCTCACCCGTGACGGTGACCTCGCCCCCGTCCGGCACGCTGACGAGGTCCGTCAGGAACTCCTCCAGCGGGGTCAGTTCACCCCTGAGCGCCGACAACGCCTGACGGGTCTCGGCGAGCCCGTCACGGGCCATGCCCCGCGCGGCCACCACCCGCTCCAGCACCTGCTCACGGCTCGCGTCGCGCTCCAGCAGCAGCCGGGCCGCCTCCAGGTGCACCATCTGCGCCGAGAGGCTGTGGGCCAGCACGTCATGGATTTCCCGCGCTATCCGCGCCCGCTCGCTCAGCGCGGCCGACTCCGCCTCCGCCTCCCGTGCGGCCCGCTCCTGGGCGAGCAGCCGCTGCGCGTTGCCCCGCGCCTCCGAGTCCAGCCGCGCGACGTAGCCGGCCAGCGCCAGCCCGGCCACGGTGGACGCGGTGGTGAGCCACACGTCCTTGTTGAAGACCGCGAAGGAGGCCAGGGCGACCGAGGTCACCGGCACCGCCGCCGCGAGGGGCAACCGCTCCAGCGCGAGGATGCCGCAGCCGCACCAGAGCACCAGGGCAGGGCCCCCGAAACCTGTCACCTGGGCGGCGACCGCCAGGGCCAGGAGCACCACGACGAGCGCCAGGGAGGGCAGCAGCCGGTGTGCGTAGGTGGCGCGGAAGTAGCCCCACGCCGCAGCGGAAGCCAGCAGTACGCCTGCCACGGCGGCGGTCTCTCCCCACGGAGGGATGCCGTCCCGCCTGAGGGCCGCCCACAGCAGCAGGCCGAGCAGCACCACCCTGATGGCCCGGGCCATCAGACGCCGGGGGCGGCTGACGCCCGCCTTGCTGAGCGCCTCGCGTGAGGGCCAGCGGGTCCAGGCCTTCTCGTTCACACCCGCTCCTTCCACGTGGGCCGTGCCACCGGGGCCGCCGGTGCCGACGGCGTTCCGTCACCGTACGTCGGTGCCGGGGCGGGCGAGGAGGTCAGCAACGACGCCCGCCGGGCGGTGATGCCGCCGCGGACCAGCAGGGTCGCGGCGAGGCCCAGCATCAGGGCGGCGCTGTCCTGCCGGACCCCGAGGGCGTATCCGAGGCCGAAGAGGCCGCCGCGCAGGGCTATCCCGCCGGCCCACACGGCGGCGGCGGCCTTGGTGCTGCGGCTCCACACGACCCCGTCCGGCGCCCTCCAGATCCGGGTGGTCCAGGCCCAGCCGGCTCCGGTGGCGACCCCGACGGCCACTTCCGCGATGAGCAGTCCGAGCGACTCGACGCGGTGGTGGGAGTCCACCATGCCGGGCCCGCGCAGCGACATGACCGCGAGAATCGCGGGCGCCAGCCACCAGCGCCGCTCGGCGTCGACGGCGTGGGTACGGAACTGCCTGGCGATCACCAGCACGGCGACGGCCACGATCACCGACGCGTCGACGAACCCGGACATCCGAGCCTCCGTGTACGAGAGGGGCGTCGGAGGCGGTCGCTCCCGACACCCTCGAAACTACGGAAATCCGCAGGCCACGGGATCGGAGCGGGGGTGGATCGCGGGTGGATCTCCACTGGGCGGACTTCTCCACCCACGGGTGGAGCGATCTCGGGGCGACCCCTGAGCCGCCCCTCCCGGCCATCCCGAACCTCCCGGACCCCCCTGACCCGGAGCACAGAGCTCCACAAGCACGGCACGGCACGGCACGGCAACGGCAACGAAAACGGCAACGAAAACGGGAGCACCGGCCAGAGCCAGTACTCCCGTCGTCCCGCCCGCACCCGGTCAAGGCCGAGTGCACACGGCTATGCGTCGATCCGCGACCGGTCCAGCGTCGCCGCCGAGCTGGAGATGAACTCCTTGCGCGGCGCCACGTCGTTGCCCATCAGCAGGTCGAAGACCTGCTCGGCGGCTTCGAGGTCCGCGAGGTTGATCCGGCGCAGGGTGCGATGGCGCGGGTCCATCGTGGTCTCGGCCAGCTGGTCGGCGTCCATCTCACCGAGGCCCTTGTAGCGCTGGATGGAGTCCTTGTACCGGACGCCCTTGCGCTGGAACTCCATGAGCGTGTCCCGCAGCTCGCGGTCGGAGTACGTGTAGACGTACTTGTCCTGCCCCTTCTTCGGCTGGACCAGCTCGATGCGGTGCAGTGGGGGCACGGCGGCGAAGACCCGGCCCGCCTCGACCATGGGCCGCATGTAGCGCTGGAAGAGCGTGAGCAGCAGGCAGCGGATGTGGGAGCCGTCCACATCGGCGTCCGTCATCATGATGATCTTGCCGTAGCGGGCGGCGTCGATGTCGAAGGTGCGGCCCGAGCCCGCTCCTATGACCTGGATGATCGCGCCGCACTCGGCGTTCTTGAGCATGTCGGTCACGGACGAGCGCTGCACGTTGAGGATCTTGCCCCGGATGGGCAGCAGTGCCTGGAACTCGGAGTTACGCGCCAGCTTGGCCGTACCGAGCGCGGAGTCGCCCTCGACGATGAACAGCTCGCTGCGGTCGACGTCGTCGCTCCGGCAGTCGGCGAGCTTGGCGGGCAGGGACGAGGACTCCAGGGCGGTCTTGCGGCGCTGGGCGTCCTTGTGCTGGCGGGCGGCCACCCGGGTGCGGGCGGCGGCGACCACCTTCTCCATGACCGTGCGGGCCTGCGCGGCGTCGTCCCGCTTGGTGGAGGTGAGGAAGGCCTTGAGTTCCCGGGCGATCACGGTGGAGACGATGCGGCGGGCCGCCGACGTGCCGAGCACCTCCTTGGTCTGGCCCTCGAACTGCGGTTCGGCCAGGCGGACGGTGACGACCGCCGTCAGACCCTCCAGGGCGTCGTCCTTGACAACGTCGTCCTCTGCGACGCGCAGCATCTTCTTGGCGCGCAGCACCTCATTCATCGTCTTGGTGACCGCCTGCTCGAAGCCGGCCACGTGGGTGCCGCCCTTGGGGGTGGCGATGATGTTGACGAAGGACTTCAGGTTGGTGTCGTAGCCCGTGCCCCAGCGCAGCGCCACGTCGACACCCAGTTCGCGGGTGACTTCGGTGGGCGTCATCTGGCCGTGGTCGTCGAGGACCGGGACGGTCTCCTTGAAGGTGCCCTGACCCGAGAAGCGGAGTGTGTCGCAGACCGGCTTGTCGGTGGCCAGGTACTCGCAGAACTCGCTGATGCCGCCGTCGAAGCGGAAGGATTCCTCGCCCTTGCTGCCGCCCTCGCCGAGACCCATCTCGTCACGCACGACGATGGTGAGACCCGGCACCAGGAAAGCGGTCTGGCGAGCGCGCTGGTGCAGGTTGTCCAGGGAGAGCTTGGCGTCCTTGAGGAAGATCTGCCGGTCGGCCCAGTAGCGCACGCGCGTGCCGGTGCGGTTCTTCGGGATCTTCTTGGTCTTGGTGAGGCCGGTCCCGGCCTCGAACTTGGCCTCCGCGCCGCCTCGGGCGAAGGCCCCCGGAACACCGCGGCGGAAGCTGATGGCGTGGGTGCTGCCGCCCCGGTCCACCTCGACGTCGAGCCGGGCGGAGAGCGCGTTCACCACGGAGGCGCCGACGCCGTGCAGACCGCCGGAGGCAGCGTAGGAGCCGCCGCCGAACTTGCCGCCGGCGTGCAGCTTGGTCATGACGACCTCGACGCCGGACAGGCCGGTCTTGGGCTCGACGTCCACGGGGATGCCGCGGCCGTTGTCCCGGACCTCGACGGAGCCGTCGTCGTGGAGGATCACCTCGATGTGGTCGCAGTAACCGCCGAGGGCCTCGTCCACGGAGTTGTCGATGATCTCCCAGAGGCAGTGCATCAGGCCGCGGCTGTCGGTCGAGCCGATGTACATGCCCGGACGCTTGCGCACGGCTTCCAGGCCCTCGAGGACGAGGAGGTGCCGCGCGGTGTAGTTGGAGCCGTCCCGGTCTGCTCCTGCCAGCAGCGCTGTGGACGGCACGGACGTATCGGCGGTCACGCGGTTCGCTCCTCGCTGAATTTCAGATGGGCCCCTGGTGGGTACGGGGCCGGCTTCGGTCGCCGCTCAGAGGGTACCGATGCCTGGTAGAGCCGGTGTAACGCCACCCTCGGCGGGGAACTCAGACTAGCCGAGGGTCGTACGGACGTTCGATCCCTCGATGGAGTGAAGCACACATCACGTTCCCTTCGACGCATGAACCATTTAGGCTCCGGGCACGTCCTCATCAACAACCGGCAACCCAGCCGGGAGGACCGACCCCCTAAGACCGCGCGAACCCGTACGCACCAGACCACGCACTACGGCACATTCGCCGCCAACCGGCAACAACCAGTCATCCCGAAAGAAATTTTCGAAGGAAAGCCCCGAGCGGGAACGAATTCGGCCTGGTTGGATGTTGACCCTGGTACGACAGCTCGTCGAGCTAGAGAAGAGGCGACGTGACTACTGTTCTGACCCCCGCGAGCCCGCTGACGGCCGCCGATCGCTGCGACCGCTGCGGCGCCCAGGCATACCTGCGCGTCGTCCTGCTGAGCGGCGGAGAACTGCTCTTCTGCGCCCACCACGGGCGCAAGTTCGAGCCGGAACTCAAGAAGATCGCCGCTGAGATACAGGACGAGACGGAGCGGCTCACGTCCGTTCCCGGCACCTCTGCCCCTGAAGAGCGCTGAATCTCGTACCCACCCGACGAGCCAGCCCCGGCACAGGCCGGGTTGACGGGCGGCTGCTTCCCCAGGGGAGCGGCCGCCCGTTCTGGTACCCGGAGGGGCGACCCAGGCGCTCTCAGGAGCGCCCGGGGGCCTTCTCGGCCTCGTCCTCGGCCGGCTCCAGCGTGCGCACGACCTGGGACACCCGTGTGTAGACACCCGGACTGCCCGCCTGCCCGCACCGGCTCCCCCAGCTCACCAGCCCGATCAGCCGTCCCCCGGCGACCAGCGGGCCGCCGCTGTCGCCCTGGCAGGCGTCCGGCCCTCCGGCGGCCTCCCCCGCGCAGAGCATGGAGGCAGCGCGGTAGGTGCCGTCCCGGCCGCCCGGATAGGCGCGGGTACACAGGTCGTCGGCCAGCACATGCACCCGCGCGGCGCGCAGCCGGTTCGTGTAGGCACCGCCGCCGCTGGTGTCACCCCAGCCCGAGACCATGGCTTCGGTGCCGGCCGCGTACGCCGGGTCACCGGCCGCCGCCATGGGCACGACTGCGCCCTGCGGCACGGGCTCGGCGAGGGTGAGGACTGCGTAGTCGCCGGCATTGGTGGCGGGATCGTAGGCCGGGTTCACCTTGATGTCCCGTACGGCCGTCTCCTGGCCGTCGGTGGCGAGCAGGTCGGTGCGGCCCGCGATGACCTTGAAGTCGCGCACCCGGTTCGGGGGCGTGCCCACGATGCCGTCGGCGACGCAGTGGGCGGCCGTGAGGACGGTGGTCGGCGCGATCGCCACCCCGCCGCAGAACTGGCCCGCTCGGCTACCCCCGAACCGGTCACGGCTGGAGAGCGCCACCGTCCACGGGGCCTGGGACACATCTATCGGAAACCCGCCGACCACGATGCTGTCGGCCACGGCAGGAGCCGCATCGATCAGGGGTATCGCGCTCAGCGTGGCCGCCAGGGAGAGCGGCCGGATCAGGGCCCGGACATAGGTACGGCGCATGCGGAGTCCTCACTCAAAGTGCTTCTTGAACACCCAGAGTCATCCAGCACCCGATGGCCCGCAGCACGAGGGCCCGGCCCCCGCGAGGGGAACCGGGCCTTCGGTGTTCGTACGGACTCGACCTAGTCGAGGTAGTCGCGCAGCACCTGCGAACGCGACGGGTGGCGCAGCTTCGACATGGTCTTCGACTCGATCTGGCGGATGCGCTCACGCGTCACGCCATAGACCTTGCCGATCTCGTCCAGGGTCTTCGGCTGGCCGTCGGTGAGACCGAAGCGCATCGAGACAACGCCGGCCTCGCGCTCCGACAGGGTGTCGAGCACCGAGTGGAGCTGCTCCTGGAGGAGCGTGAAGCTGACGGCGTCGGCGGGGACGACGGCCTCGGAGTCCTCGATGAGGTCACCGAACTCGCTGTCGCCGTCCTCGCCCAGCGGGGTGTGCAGGGAGATGGGCTCGCGGCCGTACTTCTGGACCTCGATGACCTTCTCGGGGGTCATGTCGAGTTCCTTGGCCAGCTCCTCCGGGGTGGGCTCGCGGCCCAGGTCCTGGAGCATCTGACGCTGCACGCGCGCGAGCTTGTTGATGACCTCGACCATGTGCACCGGGATGCGGATGGTGCGGGCCTGGTCGGCCATCGCGCGGGTGATCGCCTGACGAATCCACCAGGTGGCGTACGTGGAGAACTTGTAGCCCTTGGTGTAGTCGAACTTCTCGACCGCGCGGATCAGACCGAGGTTGCCCTCCTGGATCAGGTCCAGGAAAAGCATGCCGCGGCCGGTGTAGCGCTTGGCCAGGGAGACCACCAGACGGAGGTTGGCCTCCAGGAGGTGGTTCTTGGCGCGGCGGCCGTCCTCGGCGATGATCTCCAGCTCGCGCTTGAGCTTCGGCGCGAGCTTGTCGGAGTTTGCGAGCTTGTCCTCGGCGAACAGACCGGCCTCGATGCGCTTGGCCAGCTCGACTTCCTGCTCGGCGTTGAGCAGGGGGACCTTGCCGATCTGCTTCAGGTAGTCCTTGACCGGGTCGGCGGTGGCGCCGGCCGCGGCGACCTGCTGCGCGGGCGCGTCGTCCTCGTCCTCGTCGGACAGCACGAAGCCGGCGGCCTCGGTGCCCTCGGGCTCGTCGGCGGTCTTGGTCTCCTCGACGACCTCGTCCTCGAGAAGCTCGGCGTCGTCCTTCTTGGCGCTGGTCTTCTTGGCCGCCGTCTTCTTGGCCGTGGCCTTCTTCGCGACCGTCTTCTTGGCGGTGGTCTTCTTGGCAGCGGCCTTCGTGACGGAGGCGGCGTCGTCGGCGTCCTCACCCGTGGCGGCGGCGGCCGGAGCGGCCGTGGCCTTGCGGGTGGTCACCGTCTTCGCCGCGACCGTCTTGGTGGCGGTGCGCTTGGCCGGGGTCTTCGCTGCGACGCTCTTGCGGGTGCGCTTGGGCTCTGCGGCACTGACCATCAGCGTCACACCCTCTTCCTCAAGGATCTGGTTGAGGCTGCGCAGTACGTTCTTCCACTGAGTGGCCGGAATCTGGTCAGCTTCGAAGGCCCGACGCACATCGTCGCCGGCGATCTGCCCCTCAGCCTTTCCCCGCTCAATGAGCGCCATGACAGAGACGGACTCGGCGATCTCCGGCGGGAGCGTACGGGATGTGCTGGCCGACACGAACAACCTCTCGGAACGTTGGAAAGCGGCTTCCGGCACCGTCCGTCATGGACAGGCGCCGACCACCGGCCTGGGGATGGGCCGACGGCGCGGGCGGGGCCGGGAAGAGACACAGCGCCTGGCACGGCGTCCGTATTCCCTTCGCGGCTGTTCACCTCTTAGGTCATCGCGCTGTTTCCGGGAGCGTTACGCCCAATCCGCGTGGCCCGAGTCACACCCTCCCGACAGCCAAATGCGATCACATGTGAACGAAGCGGTCCGCTGCCGATTTCCGCCTTGATCACTTCACCGGTCCGGGTGGTCCGTCGTACCGCCGGACTCGGCCGGATTCCAGGGAGTCCGGCCGAGTCCGGCGACGGCGGGACCCGGTCGCGGTACCGCCATCTCGATCACTGGCGCGCGCCACGGGCGGGCGCGCCGTCCGCATCCCCGTCAGTGCTCGCGCGGCGCGGGGACCACGCGCTCCACCTCGGGGTGGACGGTGAGGAGCTGACGCATCGCACCCTCGGCCACGGCGCCGTCGCCGCTGCCGAGCCCTTCTACGATCCGCGCGTGATGGGCGACGGACGCCTCGGTCGGCCGCTCACAGCCGGTGGCGGGGCCGCCGGAGACCTGAAGGGCGGCGGAGACGATCCCGGACAGGTGGTCCAGCATCCGGTTGCCCGCGACCTGGATCAGCAACGCGTGGAATTCGGCGTCTGCCCGCGAGAAGTTCAGCGCGTCACCCTGGGCGAGGGCGTGGCTCATGATCTCCACCAGGTCGACGAGGCGCTGCTGCACGTCCTCGCGGCCGTGCCCGGCGGCCAGGCGGGCGGCGAGCGGCTCGATCGTCCAGCGCAGTTCGTTCAGCTCGCGGCGCTGGTCGTCGCGCTGCGGGCCGAAGGCGCGCCATTCGATGATGTCCGGATCGAGCAGGTTCCAGTCGCTCACCGGGCGCACGCGGGTGCCCACGTTCGGCCGGGCACTGACGAGGCCCTTGGCCTCCAGGACCCGGAGGGACTCGCGCACCACGGTGCGGGAGACCTCGAAACGCTGGCCGATCTCCTCCGGCACCAGGGGGCGGTCGGCACCCAGGTCGCCGGAGACGATCATCTGACCGAGCTGCTGGACGAGCTGGCCGTGCAGTCCGCGCCCGCGACTGCCCGCGGCGCGCCGGCTCACGCGGCCCAGGTCGGAATCGGCGCCCTCCCAGGCGGGCGCCGTCACGCGGTCGGCCATCGGGGCCTCGGCGTAGGGGTAGCGGTCGAGTTCGCCCGGTCCGGCGAGGCCGGAGTCGGCGGAGCGGGCGGCGGTCATCATGGTGTGCGCAAGGGTACTCACGCATCTTTTGTCGGCGTTGCCGCCAACTGCCTTGAGGGCTTTGGTGAAAAGCACACGAAAGGGTGATCGCTCACCCCGTCGCAATTGACGCCTTATCGGAAATAAACGGGCTTTCTGTGGGGAGTTGTGTGCACAGCGGCTCGGAAACCGCACCTCAGGGCGTCATCTCGCCCTGGCGCGCAGCGTCGTGATCAAGTACGCGCACAGCAGCGCGGTGAGTGACAACGTCATTGCGCCCCCCACGGGTTGGGCGATCACTCGCGCAAGTCCCAGCAGATAGCGCTCCCCTCCGAAGGGCCACTGGAGCAGAAGAACCTCCCGCATCCGCACGTGAATCCCGGCCGCGACTCGCACATATGAGCCTTCGGAGAACCGGTGCACGAGCGGGACGACAGCCACCGGCACCGCCAGTACTGCCGCCAGCCCTGCCGCCGTGGACCGGAACACCCCGGCCGCCAGCACACCGGCCCACGCGCAGCCGACCATGAGCGCCAGCCAACTCGCACACAGCGGCAGCCAGTCTCCGGGGACCTGGACCAATTCCCGGCCGTAGACGAGATAAAGAAGCTCGGCGTCACAGCCCAGGGCGAGAAAGGCCAGCATTCCGGCGGTGATTCCGGAGACGAAGAGCTTCGCGGTGAGCAGCCCCAGCCGTCGGGGAACGGTGCCCCGGTCCACCGCCAGCGCGGGGTGCCGGAACTCGTCCCCGAAGGCGAGTGCGCCGAGCAGTCCCGCCGCGAGCGCGACCGGCGGCAGGGGCAGCTCGCGCGGCCAGGCGGCGAACAGGCGTGCCTGCGGGGTGTGCCCGATACGGGCCAGCACCACGGCGGTGATAGCGGACACGACGAGGGCGACACCGCAGACGACGTATCCGGTGCTGATCCCGGTCGCGCGCCGGAGTTCGTAGCGCAGGGGACGGAGGGGGCTGCGTACGGAGCGGACGGCGACGGGGAGCGGCAGGGGTTCGGGGGCCTCTGCGGTCCCGGCTTCCTCCGGCTCCGCGGCACCCTCCGGCACTGCAGCGTCTTCGGCCGGTGCCGGCTGCTCCTCCCCGAGTGGCTCCAGCCGCATGTCACCGACCTCATCAGCGAGTTGGTGGATGAGGATGCCGTTCCGGAAGGCGGTCTCGCCGACGTCCGCCGTCGTGCTGCCGTACACGGAGAGGTGGTTGCCCTCCTCGCGGACGACCTCCACGGAACGCCGTTCGCTGCGTGCCTCCGTGGTAAGCAGGTGGGCCAGGCGTGCGGCGTGGGGGCTGCGGACGGCTACACGCGGCCGGAGCCGGGTACGGGCGAACTCCGCCGCCTCCAGGTCGGCGGCGACCCGGCCCGCTTCCAGGGTGACGACGTGATCGGCGTGCCGGGCGGCCTCCTTGGGGTCGGCGGTCGCGAGGAGTACGGCACCCCCCTGCTCGGCGTACTCCCGCAGGGTGGAGTGCAGCCAACGTGCCTCCGGCGCGGAGAGTCCGGCGGCCGGTTCGTCCAGCACGAGGGTGTGCGGGTCGGGCAGCAGGGCGCAGGCCAGGCCGAGTCGGCGGTCCATCCCGAGGGACAGCGTGCCGAGCCGTTCCTCGCGGAGGCTGACGAGGCCGACCTCTTCGAGCACTTCGTCGGCCCGCCCGGCCGGGACGCCGGCCGCCGCGCAGAGCATGCGCAGGTGGTTGCGGACCGTGCGGGAGGGGTGTCCTGGTACATCGCCGAGCAGTACGCCGACTTCACGTGAGGGGTGGGCGATGCAGTGCAGTGGGCGCCCTCCGAAGTAGGCGATGCCGCGCCCCCGCTGGAGTTCCAGCATCAGCCTGAGCACCGTCGTCTTGCCCGCGCCTCCCGCTCCGAGCAGGGCGGTCACCTGGCCGGAGCGCGCTTCGAAGGAGACGTCCTCGACGGCGGGCAGCTGGTCTTTGAGGGAATCACTGGTCAGTCCGACAGCCTGGATCACCTGACGGAAGATAGCGCGTTATGTCCTGTTTTCCAGGTATCACCTCTTCTGTCCGGCAATTGTTCGACGGAGGGTCAACCTGCATGGCTCACTTGCCCCATGAGCGTCCCGCGCGCGACCACTCCCCAACTGCCGCGCCCGGGATGGTTCGCCGCCCGGCCTCAGACCTCGGGGCGGAGCATCGGGGGGTTGAGCAGAGTGGCGCCGCCCGCCCTGAAGAGCTGTGCGGGCCGGCCACCCTGGCGCGTGGTGGTGCCGCCCGTGGGGACGAGGAAGCCGGGCGTGCCGGTGACCTTGCGATGGAAGTTGCGGGGGTCGAGCGCCACGCCCCAGACGGCCTCGTAGACCCGGCGCAGCTCACCGACAGTGAACTCCGGCGGGCAGAACGCGGTGGCCAACGAGGAGTACTCGATCTTGGAGCGGGCGCGCTCCACTCCGTCGGAGAGGATCAGGGCGTGGTCGAAGGCCAGGGGCGCCATCGGTTCGCCGTCACGGCCGTAGCCTCCCTGCTGGAGCAGCTCCTCCACCGGTGCCCAGCGCGCGTTGCTGGCGTCGCCGCCCGCGCGCGGGGCGGGGAGGTCGGGCGCGAGGGCGAGGTGGGCGACGCTCACCACGCGCATACGCGGATCGCGCTTCGGATCGCCGTACGTGGCGAGCTGCTCCAAATGGGCACCGTGGTCCTGCGCCGGAGTCGCCGGGTCGTGGGCCCGGAGTCCCGTCTCCTCTGCCAGCTCGCGCGCCGCCGCCTGGGCGAGGTCCTCGTCGTCCCGTACGAAACCGCCCGGGAGCGCCCACCGCCCCTGGAAGGGCGACTCGCCCCGGCGTACCGCCAGCGCGCACAGGGCGTGGCGGCGCACGGTCAGCACGACCAGGTCCACGGTGACGGCGAAGGGCGGGAACGCTGACGGGTCGTAGGGCATGTCGCGATCATAGTCGTCTTCCTGACGATAAACACTCCGTTCGCTGGGAGGATCGGTGAATCCGCTGGGGCCCGGATGGAGGGAACAGGTAGTCCGGGGCGCCTGCTCAGCCGTCCTCCCCGTCGTGACACGTCTTGCCGACTCCGGAGGGGGTGGGGCGTGAGCGGGTAGGGCGCCGGGTCTGGGCTTGCGGGCGCTGGGGGCAGGGCCCGGTGTTACGGGGAGCGGTCTTGCCAGGGGCGGTGTCACCCGGGCCGGTGGAGCGGGTGCGGCGCTTTCGGCGCGGCGGCGTGGCCGTGTCCGCCTCCGTGGTGTCCTGCACGGCGAGGGTGGCGTCCGGAGGGAGCTGGGAGCCGGATTTCTGCTCCGGGATGTTCGGCGCCGTCGAGGATGGCCCCTCCCCCGTTGTCCGCCCGTCCCGTTCCTGCCGGAGGCATCGGCGGATGGACTCCGGGTCCAGGCCCTCGTTGCACGCCCGGTGCAAGAGCTGGGCGAAGAGGTAGTGCGGGTCGGCACCGAGCGCCATGGCCAGGGCCTCTCGGGCCTCGATGTCGTCGCCGGTCGACCAGGCGACCCAGCCGGCCAGGGTCAGTGGAGCCGCCGCGTGTTCGCGGTACGGGCCGACGCAGCGGCGGGCCAGTGCCCGCCAGAGCCGCAGGGCGGGCGCGCCGTCGTCACCCTCCATCCAGGCGGCCGCCCGGTCGCGGGTCGTGCGGTCCTGCAGACCGAGGATGAGGGTGGCCGCCTCGTCGTGGCCGAGGAGCGCGTCGTCGCGGACGTCCGCCGGGTGGACGCCCGACACCGGCGCGGCCTCGGCGAACCGGCGGATGATCCGTCCGGCCAGGTCCAGTGTCTCCTCGGCCACCTCGGCGCGGCTGGTGTCGTCCAGGATGCGGGGCACCAGCGACATGCCGGCGGCATCCAGCGCGACCTCCTGCTCCAGCGCGGCCGAGGTCTCCCAGGGCTGCATCCTCGCGCGCAGCTCCCGCAGCGAGCCCCGTACCTGGATGCCGGCGTAGGTGGCCGCGGCCGCCATGGCCGAGGTGCCCGGCATGCCCATCGGCGTGCCGTCGGGCGGGCAGCAGCTCTCCACCGGGCAGACGTACGACCAGAAGCGGGCGTCCGAGACGCACAGCGCCTCGATCACCGGTACATCGAGACTGCCGCACTCGGTGCGCAGCAACTGGGCGAGCGGGGCGAGCCGGAGCATCACGTCCCGCCCCGTCTCCCCCGGCCGTGGCTCCTGGCAGACGTAGGCCACGATTCGGTCGGGCCGGGAACCTCGCCGCCGGGTGCCGAGCACCAGCCCTCTGGCGATCTGCCGCGCCGCCGCCTGCCAGTCCTCGACGCCGGCCGGGATGCCCAGGCGGGCACGCCCGCCGAAGTTGCCCCGGTCGAGCAGGCTGACCAGCACCATGCTGTCCTCCGGGCGGTACCCGAGCAGATAGGGCAGCGCGTCCGCCAGCTCGGCGGGGGTGCGCAGGGCGATCGGGGTTTCGGGCGTGATCTGCCCGTCGAAGGACACTCCCGCCGCGATGTCACCGTTTTCGAAGGGTTCGGTCGTTTCGCCGTGATTCGTCATGCGCTGACGATCCCGCGAATCCCGAAATCCCGCTGGGCCTGTGGATAACTGGTCCTGTGGATAAGTCGAAGCAGGGACACGACAAACGAGCCCCCACCGGCCCCACGGGCTCTACCCCCAGCCAACCTCACCCCGCCGCAGCCAAAACCAACGGCAGGACCTCCCCCGCCCCCGCTCGCCGCAACAACCGCGCCGCGACCGCCAGACTCCACCCGGACTCGGTCCGGTCGTCCACGAGCAGGACCGGCCCCGGAGCACCGGCCAGAGCCTCCGCCAGTTCCCCCGGCACCGTGAAGGCCGACGCCAGCGCCTGCAGCCGCTGAGCGGAGTTGCTGCGATGCGCCTGATGCGCCCCGGCCTCCCCGCTGTACGCGAGCGCACCCAGATACGGCAGCCGCCCGATCTCGGCCACCCGCTCCGCGAGCGAGGCGACAAGCTGCGGTCGGCTCACCGAGGGCATGGCGACGACACCGACCGGACGGGCCATGGCGTCCGGCGTGTTCGACGCCCACCCACCGGCCGAGCGCGCCCAGTCGGCGAGGACCTCCACCACGGCCTTCAGCACGTCCTCCGGGACCGGACCGTCAGGCGTCTGCTCGGCCAGCAGCGGCCGGAGCCGGTTGCCCCAGCCGATGTCCGAGAGCCGGCCCAGGGCACGCCCGGTGGCGCACTGCTCCTTCGCCGGGATGCGGCCCTTGAGGTCGATGCCCAGCGCGGGCATCCCCGTCGGCCACATGCGGCGCGGCTCGATCTCCACGCCGGGCCGGTCCAGTTCACCGGCGGCAGCCGTCAGCGCCTCGGCGGAGACGGCCGTGTCGATCCAGGCGCCCGCGCAGTTGTCGCAGCGCCCGCACGGAGTGATCTCCACGTCGTCGAGCTGGCGGCGCAGGAACGCCATCCGGCACTCGTCCGTGCCGACGTAATCCCGCATGGCCTGCTGTTCGGCGGCGCGCTGGCGGGCGACCCAGGCGTAGCGTCCGGCGTCGTAGACCCATTCGGCGCCGGTGGCCGTCCAGCCGCCCTTCACCCGGTGCACGGCGCCGTCCACGTCCAGCACCTTGAGCATCAGTTCCAGCCGGGTGCGCCGCAGGTCCACCAGCGATTCCAGCGCGGGCACGGACAGCGGGCGGCCCGCGTCGGCGAGGGCGGCCAGGGTCTGGCGGACCTGGGACTCGGGCGGGAAGGCGACCTCCGCGAAGTACCGCCAGATCGCCTCGTCCTCCTTGCCCGGCAGCAGCAGCACGTCCGCGTGTTCGACGCCTCGCCCCGCGCGGCCCACCTGCTGGTAGTAGGAGATCGGGGAGGACGGCGAGCCGAGGTGGACGACGAAGCCCAGGTCGGGCTTGTCGAAGCCCATGCCCAGCGCGGAGGTCGCCACCAGGGCCTTGACGCGGTTGTCCAGCAGGTCGGCCTCGGCCTGCTGGCGGTCGGCGTTCTCCGTCCGGCCGGTGTAGGAGGCGACGACGAAGCCGCGTGCGCGGAGGTAGGCGGTGACCTCCTCGGCGGCCGAGACGGTCAGCGTGTAGATGATCCCGGAGCCCGGCAGCTCGTTCAGGTGCTCCGCCAGCCACGCCAGCCGGTGCGCCGCGTCGGGCAGCCGCACCACGCCGAGCCGCAGACTCTCCCGGTCCAGCCGCCCCCGCAGCACCAGCGCCTCGCCCGCGCCGGTGCCCAGTTGCTCGGCCACGTCCGCCGTGACGCGCGCGTTGGCCGTGGCGGTGGTGGCGAGCACGGGCACGCCGGGCGCCAGTTCCTGGAGCATGGTGCGCAGCCGGCGGTAGTCGGGGCGGAAGTCGTGGCCCCAGTCGGAGATGCAGTGCGCCTCGTCCACGACCAGCAGGCCGGTGGTGGCCGCCAGCTTGGGCAGCATGCGGTCGCGGAAGTCGACGGAGTTGAGCCGTTCCGGGCTCACCAGCAGGACGTCGACCTCGCCACGCTCCACCTCCTCGTGGATGGCATCCCACTCCTCGGGGTTGGCCGAGTTGATGGTGCGGGCCTGGATGCCTGCCCGCGCGGCCGACTCGACCTGGTTGCGCATCAGCGCCAGCAGCGGCGAGACGATCACCGTGGGACCCGAGCCGCGACGGCGGAGCAGCGCGGTGGCCACGAAGTACACGGCCGACTTGCCCCAGCCGGTGCGCTGCACGACCAGGGCCCGGCGCCGGTCCACCACCAGGGCCTTGACCGCCTCCCACTGGTCCTCCCGCAGCCGCGCCGAACCCTCCGGCGCGCCGACCAGCTCGGCGAGGACGGCGTCGGCTTCGGTGCGCAACTGCTCCAGGTCGTTCATGCCCCCATGCAACCGCACCCCACTGACATCCGGCCACTCGCCTTACGGACGGCTCCCCGTCGGCCGGACCCGCTCCTCCTCGGCAGCAGGGACCGGCGCGTCCGCGCGTGCCCCGGCCAGGGCCACGAGGGCGGCGAGCAGTGCGACCAGTCCGCCCGCCCACAGTCCCGAGCGGGCGCCGAGGGTATGGGTGGCGGCGCCGACGAAGAGGGCGCCGAGTGGGGTGCTGCCTTGCAGGATCACGGTGTAGAGAGCCATCACCCGGCCCCGGTGAGCCGGGTCGCCGCCCAGTTGGATGCGGTGGTTCGCCGCCTGGACGAAGTAGAGCGAGGCGAATCCGGTCGGGACCAGCAGCGCCAGTGCGACGGGCAGGTTCGGCGCCCACCCCGTGATCAGCTCCAGTGCCCCGAACACGCATCCCCAGGCGGCCACCAGCCGCGCCGAGGGGCGGGTCCGGCGCAGGGTGCCGCCCAGCGCGGCCAGTAGGGAGCCTCCGGCGAGCGCGGCGGTGAGGAGGCCGAAGGACGCGGCCTCGGTGTGGAACACCACGCGGGCCATGAGCGGCAGTGTCAGCGGCAGATTGAGGCCGAAGAGGGCGACCACCGCGACCAGGGCGAGTGTCGTGAGCAGGTCGGGCCGGGTCCGCAGATGGGCCAGGCCCTCGATGACGCGCGCGGGCGTGTCGGTGCGGGGCGCGCGGTGTAGCTCCGCCGGGCGCATGGCCCGCAGCCCGGCGACCGTGGCCGTGTAGCTGACGGCGTTGAACAGCATGACGGTCCCCGTGCCCGACCACTGGATGAGCAGCCCGGCCAGCGAAGGGCCCAGCACGCGCGCGATGTTGAAGTAGGCGCCGCTCAGCGCCGAGGCGTTGGGGAGCAGTCCGGGGCCGACGAGTTCGGTGATGAAGGACAGCCGGGCCGGGACCTCCACGGCATTGGCCATGCCGAGCGCGGCGGCCGCGACGTAGACGTGCCACAGCCGGGCGGCGTCGGCGGTCACGAGCAGGCCGAGGACGAGGGCGAAGACGCCGGAGGCGATGTTGGCGCCGGTCAGGAGGGCGCGTTTGTCGTACCGGTCGGCGAGCCGGCCGCCGTAGAGGGTCAGCAGGAGGACCGGGGTGAACTGGAGGGCGGTGACGGTGGCGAGGGCTCCGCCGGAGTCACCGGTCAGCTCCAGTACGAGCCAGTCCTGGGCGACGGCCATCATCCAGGTGCCCGTGGCGGAGGCGATCTGGCCCACCACGAAGAGCCGGAAGTTGCGCACCTTGAGGGAGCGCAGGCTGGTGGCGAGCAGGTGGCGGCCGGTTCCTCGCGTCATGATCCGGTCCTACCAGCGGCGCTCGGACGTGGGCCGAGCCGCGCCGCGCGCGACCCGGATCGCTGCTACGCGCGTGTGGCCGGGATCTGGGAAACCCCGCCTTGAGTCACCGCGTCCTTTCGAACGCCGGGCGACGCATGCCTTCCAACGGCGGCAAACCGGCCTGGTCGCGGTACCAGTCGGCGTACTCCGGGAAGCGCCCGGCGAATCCGGCGCCCGGCTCGACACCGGACTCGCTCCACAGCGACTCGTCGGTGAACCAGTGGTCGACGGCGAGCATACCGAGGTGGTGGCGGGCGGCGGGGTGGTCGAGCACCCGCTGGCGGGCGGTCTCGGCCGAGATGCGCGGGGCGTCCTCGGTGAAGATCCCGAAGGTCTTCGCCACGGTGGACAGCAGCAGTTCCCCCGCCACGGGATCAGGGTGGGTGACGTAGTGGACACGTCCCCCTCCGCCCGCCGGGTCCGCCGTGGCCACCGCGAAGGCGACCCGGCCCAGGGTCCCGACGTCGATCATCGACTGCAGCCCGGCCCAGCCGTCCGGGAGGCCGCCCAGGGTGCGCAGCAGGGCCAGGATGCCGGGGATCACCCAGCGGTCGCCCCGGCCGTGAACGAGGTGGGGACGCAGAACCGTTCCACCCGCCCCGAGCACGTGTTCCTCGGCTGCCGCGCGGGTGCGACTGGTGTCAGAGGCGGGGGCGACGGGCACCTCGCCGGGCCGGGCATCGCGGAAGGGCCCGCGTCCGTGTACGGCGGCCGTGCTGAGGTACACGAACCGCCTGACTCCGGCCCGGCGTACCTCGTCCGCCAGGGCGCGGGTGCCGAGGTCGTTGGCCTGGTGGAGCAGCTCCGCGTGGCCGCCGATCAGCCCCGCGCAGTGCACGACGGCGTCCACGTCCGCGCAGGCGCCGCGCAGCGAGGCGGTGTCGGTGAGGTCGCCGTACACATACTCGACGTCCGGGTCGGGCGTGGCCGGCGCAGTGCGGACGAGCAGCCGGAGCCGTACGTCCTCGGCGGCACCGGCGGCCCTCAGCACGTGTCCGCCGATGAAACCGCTCGATCCGGTGATGAGCAGGCGCCGGGTCATCGGGCCGCCTCCGGGGTGTCGCCGAGGGTGGCGGTGAAGACGGCCTCGTCCCCCTGGACGCCCTCGACATGGACCGAGACATCACCCTCCGGGGAGGTTTCGCGCCGGGCGCGGACGAGACACGGCTCGTCGAGTTCGGCGTACCGGTGGAAGGCGATCACCAGCGAGGCGGGCAGGAAGCGCCCCTCGGGAGTCAGCGCGACGGCGGCCTGCCGGGCGGCCTCCAGGAGCACCATGCCGGGGACGTGGTCGTTGGCCCGCGCGAAGAGCGTGGGATGCGCGGTGTCGAGCCGCAGCCGCCACCCGGCCCCCTCCTCAAAGGGCGCGAGCACGACGTCCCTCGGGTCACGCCGCCCGACCCGCTCGGGCGGTACGCCGTCCAGCAGCGGTACGCGATCACCGGCGGCGTCCAGCCTGTCGCCGCGCAGCCTGCGGTAGGCCCGCTCCGAGGTGCAGCTCAGGCTGCCCGTACTCGTGGCCAGGAGCCGCCCGCCACGCTGGAAGGTCAGCCGCACCCTCATCCCGGCCAGACTCCTGGCCCGCATCTGGACCTCGGAGCACTCCACGACGACGTCGACGCGGCCCGAGGCGTACGAGAGGCCGAAGTCGGCCGTGGCGAGGGCGTATTCCATGTCCCACATGACGAAGTGGTGGTCGGCCGGGACGCCGTACTCGGCGTGGGCCAGCATCATCGCGGTCTGCCGCATGGTCTCCGCGACCAGCAGCGGGTCCTGGACGCCGCCGGGGAGCGGAGCGAAGAAGCGGTGGGCGGCGGGCCAGTCGGCGACGACCAGATAGCGGTGTTCGGCCAGCCGGGTCCATTCCACGGGGAAGGCGTCTTCGGCGTCCGGCCGGTGCACGAGTTCTCCGGTGGCCCGGCCGCGGTGCACGGGAGGTTGACCGGTGTCGCCGGAGTCGGGTACAAGAACCAGCGGGTCGGTCTGGTCTTCGGGCGGTGCGGCGGGGTCCGGTGCCTGCGTCATGACCGTCCGTACGGCCGATGAGGTGCCGATGACGGTGCGGTCGGCTATGAAGCTGATGCCTTCAGACATGGATTGCCCTTTGAGTCCGGTGTGATCAAGGCTCGTTCCCCCTCGACAAAATACTGACAGTCCGGTTCTCTTCGTGTGCGAACCTGACCAAGCTCTGACATAGAAACAGGGGCGACAGCCCATGGCACGCCAAGCACGCGCGATCCAGACCCGCAAGACGATCCTGCTGGCAGCGGCCGCCGTCTTCGACGAACGCGGTTACAGCGCCGCCACGATCACCGAGATCCTCGCGCGCGCCGGGGTCACGAAGGGTGGCCTGTACTTCCACTTCGCCTCCAAGGAGGAGCTGGCCCTCGGGGTGATCGCGGCCCAGCTCGAAGTGGGCCCGCTGCCGCCGCAGCGCACCAAGGTGCAGGAACTCATCGACCAGGGGCTGCTGTTCGCGCACCAGCTACGGCACGACCCGTTGACGCGGGCGAGCGTGGGTCTGGCGATGGACCAGTGGGGAGAGGGGCCGGAGCGGAGCAACCCGTTCCACGGCACGCCGTTCCAGTCCTGGGCGAACCGGCTGACCCAGTTGCTCGTGGAGGCGCGGGAACGCGGCGAGCTGTTGCCGCACGTCGACCCGGCGGAGACCGCCGACCTGCTCGCCGGCTCCTTCACCGGCATCCAGTGGATGTCGCAGATCCTGTGCGAGCGCGCCGATCTGGGGGAGCGGGTGACGGTCCTGCTGAGACACCTCCTGCCCAGCATCACTCTCCCCCAGCTCATGCCCACCCTGGACCTCGCCCCGGACCGCGCCGAACGCCTGCTGGCCCAGCGGCCCGCGGAGGCGGAGGAAGGGGAGGAAGAAGAGGGCGAACCCTCTGCTCGCATCAGCGCCTGAAACCTCCTCCGGCGGCCCGTCCGCGGACCGCGCGCCGTCCCAGGCGTCGTCCGTGGTCTCTGTGGGTAGGGATATAAGCCCCGGACCGCCAGATAAGCGTCGGCGGCCTCAATTGCTCGTTGCCGCAATCAAGTTCGACAGGAAGAATTGAAGTCCGCTCCCCGCACGGCTCGCCCGTGTTCCGGCTGGGCTTCACTGCGGTGCGCGCTCCCCCGAATTCCGACCTCGCCCGCAGTGTGGGCGCGTAGCCGAAGGGAGGAACGTGACCTTCGGATTCGCCTCGTCCTCGGCGGCCTCGTTGTCGACGTCCGCGTCCGCCGCTTCCGTCAGCCGCCTGCTCGAGCCCGCGGAGTGGGCCGCCGCCGGAATCCCCCTGTTGCGCAACCCGCGCGAGGTCGTCAGCGGCCTGCACGTCCGCCATCGCCCGAGGCCGTCGACCGCGATCGTGGCCGTCCTCGATCCGGACGAACGGCTGCTGGCCAGCGCCTCGTTCACCCGGCGCTCCGCCCCGGCGGACGGCTGGATGTTCCGCAACGCGCTGCTGGACCAGTTGCGCCGGGTCATCCCGCACGACCTGCGCCGCCGGACCCCGGTGCGCACCGCCGTGCTGCTGTACTGCCGCGAGGGCGACGCACGCTGGACGGAGGAGGACGGCGCCTGGATGTGGGGGCTGCGCGACGCCTGCACGCTGCACGGGCTGCGCTGCGGCGCGTACATCACGCTGACGCACGACGGCTGGCAGGTGCTCGGCGAGGGGCGCGGCGGACGCCATCCCCACGCGCACTCCGCCCCGGAGCCCTTCGCCCTGTCCGAGTCGCCGCCGCTCATGCCGCGCACCGGCGGACCCGTCTCCGAGGTCATGCGCCGGGCCGCGGCCCGCTGAGCGAACTCGTCCCCGGTGCCGGACACTTCGGCACCGTAAGCCGGTAAACCACTGCGGCGCCGCGCGGGCCGAGCAGCCGCCCGCTGCCTTGTCACGGCGGAGCGGCTGTCCGGCGCGCGCGGCGCCGTCGGTCGTGCGGTGGGGTCAGACCCCGGCGCCCAGCACCGCGTTGATCTGCTGCGGGTCGCCGCAGACGATCAGCAGGGCTCCGGCCCGCGTGTGGGCGACCGGCAGGGCGGTGGCGGCAGCGGCGGCGTCGTCTCCGTTGACGGCGACGATGACCACGGGCCGGGAGGCGGCACGGGCGGCCATGGCGCCGTCGGCGTAGAAGACGTCGTCACCGGCGTCGTGCTGCGCCC
>NZ_WWKH01000616.1:0-3742 GCF_009865595.1 Streptomyces sp. SID1328
GGCTTGAGGCCGGGGTCGGCAGCCTGGGCGGGCGGCGCGTCTGCGGCCAGCGCCATGGGCACGGGGCCGGCCGCACAGAGGGCGGCGACCACACCGGCGGCCAGCGTCAGGCGCGCCAGGCGTCTCGGGCCGGGTATCGGGTCACGGTCGGGGGAGTGGGTCATCGCATCCCTTAGTCGGTGAGGGTTGTCCGCGAGGTCCTGTGCCGGACCAGCGCAGCTTTTCCCAAGCGACCGGATTTTGGGGTTCGTTGACCGAATCGAGATCCATGTATGGGGAAAACCCGCGATGCGATGTGTGCGGTTGGGGACCGAATAAGCCCGAATTCACTCGGTTCCCGCAGCGGCCGCGCTAACGTCCCGTCATGAGACGCAAGTTGAGGGTGGCGGCCTACGCCGTGTGTGTCCGCGACGGACAGCTCCTGCTCGCCCGCTCGCCCGCGCGGGAAGGCGGCTACGAATGGGTACTGCCGGGCGGCGGCGCCGAGTTCGGCGAGGACCCGTACGACACCGTGCGCCGGGAGGTGGCCGAGGAGACCGGCTACCGGGTGGAGGTCACCGACCTGCTCGGCGTGCACACCAACCGGGCGGTGCTCCCCGGCCGCTTCCCCGGCCGCGCCGTCGACCACCACGGCATACGGCTGCTGTACGCGGCGCACATCACCGGCGGCGAACTCCGCTACGAGGTGGGCGGTTCCACCGACCTCGCCGCCTGGCACGACCTCGACGCGGTGCCCGGCCTGACCCGTGTCTCCCTGGTCGACACCGCCCTGCGCCTGTGGCGTGACCGCCCACCCACCGGCCGCCTGGACCCCGGCCCGCCGGTCGGGACCCGCTGAGCGGGACGAGCGGAACTAGCGGGGCAGCACCACCACGTACGCGGCCGGGTCGCGGTCGCCGGCGGCCATCAGGGCCGTACGGACCACCGCGGCCTGCTGCTCCGCCGAGTCCCTCAGCTTCTTCGGGGTGATGTGGACGACCGTGATGCCGAGCCGCTCCAGGTGCTCCCGCTTGCGGGCGTACTCCGACCAGGTCGCGTCCTCGTCCTGGCGTGGGGCGCGGGTGTCCAGCTCGACGGCGACCGCCTGCTCGGGCCAGTAGGCGTCCACGCCGCCCAGGTGGGGGCCGCCCGGGAGGCGCAGGTCCACGTTCCACACCGGGTCGGGCAGCCCGTACCCGGTGACCATCCGGTACAGCCGGTCCTCGGCCACCGCGCGGCCCTCGGCCACCAGCGAGTCCACCGCGTCCACCACGTGGGGCCGGCCCATCAGCCTGGCCACGGTCAACTCCCGTACCAGCGCGGCCGGATCGCAGTGGCCGTCGCGCACCGCCTCGGTCAGCAGCCGCCGTACCGTGTCCGCGTCCGTCAGGTGGGCCACCGCGTCCGCCACCGCACGCGCCACCGGCGCCACCGGCAGGCCGGCGACGGGGCGCGCCACCGGGAGGTCGGGGGTGCGCACCACCCGTACGTACCCGGTCGAGCGCAGCCGGCGCAGCCTCGGGACCAGGACGTCGATCCGCTCCAGGTCGGGCAGCGGGGGCGCGGACGGCAGGCCGTGCAGAGCGAGGGCGGCCAGGCCGGTGAGCATCGCCTCGGCGTAGGCCCCCCGGTGCGGGTCGCCCGCGCCGGGCTGGGCGGGCACTCCGGGCACGGACTCGCGCGAGGCGTACAGCAGGGCGCCGTGCAGGCGCTCCTCGCTCGTGGGTGGCCCGGAGTGCAGCAGGACCACGTTGGGCAGCAGCAGCCGCCAGGGACCGTCGGCCCGGCACCGCTCGTTCAGCTCGGCCGTCGTCACCCCGTGGGTGCGCAACTGGGCGGCGGTCAGGACCCGGCGGTGGACCTCGGTGAGGTGGCGGAGCGGGCGGGGGGAGAGCGGGGTGTCGTGCGTCATGGCTCTGGAATGCCCTACTCCCGGCCCACCCGTAACCGCTGTTACACACCCGTCGAGAAATGCGGACAACACGGTATTAAAGGACGGGTGTTCGGATGCCGAGTAGGCGGCGAAAACCCCTGGTCCGATCGAGGGGGGACCAGGGGTTACGGGCCGCCGTGCCCGGATTCCGTAACGGTCACCGGGCGCCAAAGCTCAGGCCAACGGTCAGGCGTTGGTGTCGCACTCCTGTGCGCGCAGTGCCCGCGCCAGGTCGTCCCGCGCCTCCAGCACCAGCCGGCGCAGCGCGGGGGCCGCGTCCGCGTGCTCCGCGAGCCACGCGTCCGTCGCCGCCAGCGTCTCCGGGCGGTCCTGGTGGGCCGGGAACAGCCCGTTGACGATGTGCATGGCGATCTGGATCGACCGCTCCCGCCACACCCGCTCCAGCACCGCGAAGTACTTCTCCGCGTACGGCGCCGTCAGCTCCCGCTGGCCCGGCCGGCCGAAGCCCGAAAGGGTCGCCTCCACCAGCGCGTTGGACAGCGCGTCCGACTCGACGACCTGCGCCCACGCCTGCGCCTTGACCGCCGCCGAGGGCCGCGCGGCCAGGCAGCGCACCTGATGCCGCTTGCCCGACGCGGTGTCGTCGCGGGCCAGCTCGGCCGCGAGCACCTCCTCGTCGGCCACCCCGTGCGCGGCGAGCGGCTCCAGGAACGCCCAGCGCAGCTCCTGGTCCACGGTGAGACCTTCGACCGTCTCGGTGCCGTCCAGCAGGTCCTTCAGCAGGGCGAGGTCGGCCGTGCCGGTCGCGACCGAGGCGAAGAAGCGTGCCCAGGCCAACTGCGCCTCGCTGCCCGGCTCGGCCGACCGCAGCTCCTTCAGCGCGCCCTGCGCCAGTAGCTCGCCGCCCGCGACCCGCCACTCGGGGGCGGCGTAGCGCTCCAGGGCCGTGCCGGCCCAGGCGTGCAGCATCTGGAGCACGCCGATGTCGGACTCCCGGCCCGCGAACCGCAGCACCAGCGCGACGAACTCCCGCGCGGGCAGCAGGCCGTCCCGCGTCATGTTCCACAGCGCCGACCAGCACAGGGCGCGGGCAAGGGGGTCGGCCAGGTCACCGAGGTGGTCGCGGAGGGTGGCGAGCGAGGTCTCGTCGAAACGGATCTTGCAGTAGGTGAGATCGTCGTCGTTGACCAGGACGAGGTCGGGAGCCTCGGCTCCGGCCAGCTCGGGCAGCACCGTGCGCGGGCCCTCGACGTCCACCTCGACGCTCCGGTACCGCTCCAGCGCGCCGGACTCGCCCAGGCGGTACAGGCCCACCCTCACCCGGTGCGGGCGCAGCTCGGGGTGGGACTCGGGGGCCTCCTGGAGCACGGCCAGCTCGTCGATCCGGCCCTCGTCGTCCAACAGCACCTGTGGAGTAAGGGAGTTGACCCCGGCCGTCTGCAGCCAGGCCGCCGCCCACGCCGTCATGTCCCGGCCGCTGGTCTCCGCGAGCACCGAAAGCAGGTCGCCCAGGCGGGTGTTGCCGTAGGCGTGCCGCTTGAAGTAGCGCCGGGCACCCTCCAGGAAGGCGTCCTGCCCGACGTACGCCACCAGCTGCTTGAGGACGGAGGCGCCCTTGGCGTAGGTGATGCCGTCGAAGTTGAGCTTGGCGTCCTGGAGGTCGCGGATGTCGGCGGTGATGGGGTGCGTGGAGGGGAGCTGGTCCGCGCGGTAGGCCCACGCCTTGCGGCGGTTGGCGAACGTCGTCCAGGCGTCCTTGAAGCGGGTCGCGCCCACGCTGCCGAAGGTGCCCATGAAGTCCGCGAAGGACTCCTTCAGCCACAGGTCGTCCCACCACACCATGGTGACCAGGTCGCCGAACCACATGTG
>NZ_WWKH01000617.1:0-9204 GCF_009865595.1 Streptomyces sp. SID1328
ACCGGCCGCCCGCGCCCCGAGCACCGCCAGCGCCTGCCGCACCCCCTTGCCGCCGGCCTTCGCGCCCTCACGCCAGCCGAAGGAGTACGCGGCCATCTCGGCCAGCCACGGGTGCAGCCCGGCGACCGCCTCCCGCAGCGCGGGCCCCACCAACTCGCGTGTACTGGACAGGACTTGGTCCGCCGAGATCCGCTCCGCGCGGAACACCGCCGTCACCGGGCACCCTCCGCCTCGGGCACGAACTCGGCCTGCGCCCGCGCCACCATCTCCCGCGCGTGCCGCAGCCCCGAGCGCTCCAGCACGAGGGCCAGCTCGGCCAGTTCGGCCGCCGTCTCCTCCGGGTCACGGCCCAGCCGGGCCAGGGACTTGGCCAGACCCAGGCGGGACAGCGCCTCGCCACGGGGTTCGTCCATCGTGCGGAACTCGGACAGCGCCAGGCCGTACAGGTCCCGCGCCTCCTCGTAACGACCGGCGCGGTAGAAGACGTTGCCGCGCATCTTGTGGTTGTAGGCGAGCGCGCTGGACAGGTTCATCGTCCGGCACGTCTCCTCCGCCCGGGACAGCAGCTCCAGCGCCCGGCCGGTGTCCCCGTCCCGCGCCGAGAGGATGTCCGCGAGCCCGCGCAGCGCCCAGGCGTGGCCGCGCCGGTCGTCGGCGCGCTCGGCTATCTCCGCCGCCTCCTCGAACAGCGCGTACGCCCGGTCGAAGTCACCGGTGTTGCGGTGCATCTGGGCGATGCCCTCCAGCGCCCACACCGTGTGCCGGGCCTCCCCGCGCCTGCGGGCCTCGGCCAGCAGCTGTTCGTGCAGCCGGCCGACGGCCGCGTAGTCGCCCTGGATGCGGCCGGTCTCCGCCAGCCCGGCCAGCGAGTAGCCCCGGACGACGACGTCGCCGCCGCGCTCACCGAGTTCGGCCGCCAGCCCCAGCAGCCGCCAGGCCAGCGGGAACGCCCCCCGCTGCCGGGCCAGCGTGCCGCCGCTCCACAGTGCCCACGCCATCGCCCCGGTGTCCCCGGCCGTACGGGCCGCGCGGTAACTCGCCTTCCACGCGCGGTCGGCCTCCGCCGTGTTGCCGAGCCGACGGTGCGCCTCGGCGACCGCGAGACCGCAGCGGGCCACCTCGGCGGGGTGCCCGGCCCGCTCGGCCTCGCGCAGCCGCTCCAGCCCCTCGGCGAGCACGTCGGTCAGCGAGGAATTGACGGACAGGGTGGTCAGGGCGCCCTGATACTCCGGGGCGAAAGCCTTGCCGTACATGTGAACCCTTCTATACACCACGTGTATACGCGACGCGTATAGCACGTGGGCGAATCGCCCCGGTCCACCGGGGGGCCGGGGCGTGGTCGGTCGTGGGGCAAGACGCTGGGACGGCGACGGGGGTTGCCCGTGCGACGCGGATCACTCCGAGTGGCGCGGGGAACCCCCGTACGGAATCAGTGCTGTTGGGGCTTCTGCGGGGTGGCCTCGCTGGGCCGGACCACCACGACGCCCTCGCCCTGGAGCATGAGCTGGACGGCTTCGCCCGACCCGCCGCGCAGCATCGACCCTATGGACTGCGAGCGGTGCAGCGAGGTGCGCAGGTTCGCGGTCCAGCCGACCACCGCGTCCGTGTCGACGTACACCGGCGCCTGCTCGGACACCGGGATCACCAGCGGGTTGCCCTCGCAGATCAGCCCGAGTCTGCCGTGCCCGCTGAAGACGCTGTTGAACAGGCCGCCGCCCGCGATGCCGGAGCCCTTCACGGTCTTGATCTCGTAGGACAGCGAGGCGTCGAAACACAGCACGTTGCGGCCGTTGACGGTGAACTGGTCGCCGGGCTCCACCTCGACGATGAAACAGTTCTGGGCCTCGTGCGCGAACCACGCCTCGCCCCGCCCGCGCACCGACATCAGCGGGAGCCCCTCGCCGGTCACCGCGCGCTTGAGCATGCCGCCCACGCCCTGGCCCTTGCGCTCGAACTGGAGGCTGCCCCGGTGGGCGATCATCGCGCCCTGGCGGGCGAGCATCTCACCGTCCACCGCGTACCTGACGCACTTGCCGTTCTCTATCGCCATTCCCGGCTCGACGGCCGGACGGACCATGTGCTCACTGGAAAAGAGGTCACCCTTCATGAGCGCATGGTGTCCCGGACGGACCCGTTCCGCCAAGATCACGCGCGTGACGGGCCGTCCGGGACGGCGAGTTCAGCGCGCCGTGGCGGGGGCGACGTCCGCGTTGCGCTCCACCAGCGCCGGGCCGCGCCGCTGCTTGGCGCTCTTGCCGCAGAACGCCGGCTCCAGGGCGCCCGCCAGCGCGTTGAGCACCTTGCCGTTGTTGGAGGTGGTGGCCACCGCCGTCAGCGCCCGCTTGCCGTCCTTCGTGGCGAACGCGTAGGTGTAGTAGCCCTGCACCGCGCCCGTGTGCCCGTACACCGACACCCCGCAGGACAGGTCCCGGCGGCGCAGGCCGAGACCGTACGCGGTCGTCGCGTCGACCTTGGTGAAGCGCTCCATCTGGGCGAGCCGGGCTGCGGAGAGCAGCTTGCCGCCGAGCAGCGCCGCAAGGAAGGTGTTCAGGTCCCTGGCGGTGGAGATGACGGCGCCCGCGCTCTGCGCCCAGGACACGGTCTGCTCGGTCGCGTCGACCAGCGGGTCGCCGGAGCGGTCCGGGGTCAGATAGCCGCGCGCGAACCGGCCGGGAAGCCTGGTGTCGGGGTGGACGTAGAAGGTGTCCCGCAGTTTCAGCGGGCCCGTGATCCGCTTCTGGTACGCCTCCTTGACCGGGCGTCCGGTGAGCTTCTCGATGAGCATGCCCGCCACCACGAAGTTGGTGTTGGAGTACGAGTACGCCGCGCCGGGCGCGTTGACGCGTGGCTTCTTCAGGGAGAGCGCGACCAGCTGGGGGTAGGTGAACACCTTCTTGCGCACGGCCTCGAAGCCGGAGACGCTCTGGGCGAACATGTCGTTGGTGTAGTCGTACAGCCCGCTGCGGTGGCTCAGCACGTGCCGCACGGTGATGGCGTCGCTCGGCAACAGCTTCGGCAGGTACCGGTTCACCGGGGCGTCCAGGTCCAGCTTGCCCTCGTCGGCCAGTTGGAGCAGGACGACCGAGGAGAACGTCTTGGTCACGCTGCCGATGCGGAACCGGTCGGCGGTGCTGGCCGCGCGGCCGGTGCCCCGGTCGGCGACGCCCCGGCTGATCAGATGGCTGCGGCCCTGGTCGTCGATCCGGGCCAGCGCGGCCGGGGCGCCCTCGGTGCGGACCGTGCGCAGCACCCCGTCCACGCCCGCCGTGTCGGGCGCGGGGAGCGCGGCCGCCGCACCCTTCTCCCCGGTCGCCGCCTGTGCCGGGACGACGAGGAGCGACAGCGCCACCGCCCCGAGTACCGCGCTCCTGCCCACCGTTGCCGAGACCATCAGGTCACCACTCCCGTCCACACCGCCGTTGCTGCGACATGCGTCACATTCCGGCCTGGAACCTAGGGGATTGACGCTCCGTCTCCCCAGTCGACACACAGTCGGCCATGTGGCGATCACTCCGGGGTGTCCTTTGGGTAAAGGATTGTCCCGGAGAGCAGCGAAATGGATCATTCCTTCTTTACGTGGCCATGACTCATCCGAAAGGGTGAACCCTCGGGGCGCGACCCGCCTGCCCCGATGGCTGCCCAACGGCGCCATGTGTCACGGCGGCCGGCGTGTCCGGCCGCCGTCGAACGAAGGAACAACCCCTGGTGCGCAGACCGCACATACGCAGTGTGGCCGTCGCCGTCGCGGTGGCGACGGCGGCCACGGGCCTGGCCGGCACGGCCTCTGCCCGCCCCGCGCCCTCGACGGCCCACAAGGCCGCCGAAGGCGTCCGGACCGCCGCACGGACCGCCCCCGTGGTGAACGCCGCCCGCGCGGCCGCCGTCGCCCACGCCGACGCCTCCGGGGTCGGCACGGGTGACGAACTCCGCGTGCAGGACGTCATGTTCGACCCCGAGGGCGGCCGTCACGTCCGCTTCCAGCGCGCCCACAGCGGCATGCCGGTGCTCGGTGGCGACCTCGTCGTCCACCTCGACCGGCAGCTCGCCTACACGGGCGTGACCACCGCGGCCGGCCAGTCCGTACAGGCCACCGCCTCCGACGCCCGGATCACCCCCAGGCAGGCAGCCGCCAAGGCGGCCGACGCCGCCGAGGGTGACGCCGGAACCGCCGAACTCGTCGTCGACGCGCGCGACGGCGAGACCGCGCTCGCCTACCGGGTCACCGTCACCGGCAGTGCCCTGGACGGCGCGAGCGGCACCCGCACGGTCGTCGTGGACGCCGTCACCGGCGAGGTCCGCAGCAACACCCCGGACGCGGACGAGTTCCTCTCGCCCAAGCTCCGCAAGGCGCTGCGGGCGCGCGGTGAGACGGTCACCCCGTCCACCTCCGCCCAGAGTGCGCCGGGCCTCCTCGCGGGCATCACCTCGGGCGCCTCCGGCTACCCGGCGACCGCGCGCGGCACCGGCAAGACCCTGTTCGTGGGCAGCGTCCCGCTGACCACCACGCAGACCTCGCGCGGCCACTTCCAGCTCAAGGACCCCACCCGGTACAACACCGAGACGCGGGACGCCAAGGGCAAGTACACCGAGTCCTTCGGCGGCGGCACCGCGATCACGGGTACCAGCAACGTCTGGGGCAACGGCAGCACGAGCAACCGCAACAGCGCGGCCGCCGACGCCCAGTACGGCATCACCAAGACCCTGAACTTCTACAAGAAGACCTTCAACCGGTCGGGCATCGCCAACAACGGCAAGGCCGCCCGCGCGATGGTCCACTGGGGCCGCGGGGTCGGCAACGCCTTCTGGGACCCGGCCTGCGGCTGCATGCTGTACGGCGACGGCGACGACATGATCAAGAAGCCGCTGGTCGTCCTCGACGTCACCGGTCACGAGCTGACCCACGGCGTGGTCGACGCCACCGCCAAGCTGGAGCCGACCTACGTCGACCGCGACGGCAACCAGTACGGCGAACCGGGCTCGCTCAACGAGTCCCTCGCCGACATCTTCGGCTCCAACGTGGAGTTCTTCGCCGCCAACGCGAAGAACCCGCCGAACTACCTGCTGGGCGAGAAGCTGGGCCTGAAGCAGAAGTTCCTGCGCCGCCTCGACCACCCCTCCCTGGACAAGCTGGAGGGTACGGTCGACTACTGGTCGAAGGCCACGTACGACACCGAGGTGCACGCCGGTTCCGGCGTCTCCTCGCACGCGTACTACCTCCTGGCCGAGGGCAGCGGCAAGAAGAAGATCGGCGGCGTCTCCTACGACTCCCCGACCTACGACGGCGGCGCCGTCAAGGGCATCGGCCGCGCCAAGGCCACGGCGGTCTTCTACCGCGCCCTGACCCGCTACATGGTCTCCACCACCGACTTCCACGACGCCCGCGTGGCGACGCTGAACGCGGCCAGGGACCTGTACGGCGCGACGAGCACCGAGTACCGGACCGTCGACCGGGCCTGGGCCGCGGTCAACGTCAAGGCCGCCAACACCCCGGCGAACCACTGACGCACCCCGGCTCCGACAAGGCCCCGTCCCGCGCCCGCGCGGGGCGGGGCTCTTGTACGCACGGGGACACGGAACGTACCGAGGTGCGGGGCGCGGGCGTCGGCGGGACCATCACAGGCATGGGCCAGACGAAGGAACCGGCCGGGTGAGCGGCCGGGGGAGAGCCTGCCGGGCGGCCGCCGTCCTGCTGCTCACCCTCCCCGGTCAGGCGACGGCCGCCCTGGCGGCCACCCCGCCGGCCGGGGCCACCGTGCGCGGCTCCGGCGTGGTCACCTGGGGCGCCAGCGCCCAGCGCGTCGGGCAGGGCGCCGACCGGGCCTACCGGCTGATCGTGAAGGTCAGCGCGGGCGGGAGCGACCTGCGCGTCCGGCTGTCCAACGCCTACGGGGACCGCCCCCTCACCGTCGACGCCGCCCACGCGGGCCTCCAGGCCGGGGGTGCCGCGCTCGAGCCGCGCAGCAACCGGGCGCTCACCTTCGGCGGCAGGCACGCCGTCACCGTCCCGCCGGGCGGGGCCGTCTGGAGCGACCCGCTGCCCGGCCGCGTCCCCGCCGGGGCCCGCCTCGCCGTCAGCCTGCGCACCCCGGACGCACGGGGGCCCGCCACCGGCCACGAGCTGGCCCTCACCACCTCCTATCTCGGCCGGGACGCGGACCCCGGCGGCGACGGCGATACCGGCTGGACGCGGACCACCGGCTCCTGGTGGTACCTCGACGCCGTCTCCGTACGCCCCGCACACCCCCGGGCCGGCGCGGTCGTCGCGCTCGGGGACTCCATCACCGACGGCTGGGGGTCCACGCCCGGCCTCGACCGGCGCTGGCCCGACGACCTCGCCCGGCGGCTGCGCGCGGACGGCATGGGCGTCGCCAACGAGGGGATATCCGGCAACCGGGTCCTCACCGGCAACGACGGCGGCCCGAGCGCCGGGCGCCGGCTGGAGCGGGACGTCCTCTCCCAGCCCGGCGTGCGCACGGTGGTCCTCTACGAGGGCGTCAACGACCTCAAGGCGGACCACGGCGCCGGCGCGGACGAGATCGTCGCGGGCTACCGGGAGATCACCAAGAGGGCCCACGCGGCGGGCCTGTGCGTGGTCGGCGCCACCGTCGCGCCCTTCAAGGGCTGGCCCCAGTGGGACCCGGACGCCGAGGCGGTGCGCCGGGAGGTCAACCACGAGGTGCGCACCGGCGGTGACTTCGACGCCGTCGCCGACGTCGACCGCGCGCTGCGCGACCCCCACGATCCGGCCCGGCTGCGCCCCGGCCTGGACAGCGGCGACCACCTCCACCCCGACGACGACGGCATGCGCGCCATCGCCGGGGCCGTCGACCGCCCGAGCCGGGACTGCCGGCGCTGACGCCGGTTCAGCTCAGCAATCGCGCCCAGTCGGCCGGGACCCGTCCGGCCGGGCCCGGCACCGGCTGGTCGGCCGGGTGGCTCTCGGGCGGGGCCAGGGCGGGGCCGGACTCGTACAGTTCCCCCGTGGTGTAGTTCCAGAACCAGCCCTCGCCCGGCTCGAAGCTGCGTAGCACCGGATGGCCGGTTTCCCGGTAGTGCGCGGTGGCGTGCTTGCCCAGCGACTCGTCACAGCACCCGATGTGCCCGCACCGCGCGCAGCGGCGCAGATGGAACCACCAGCTGTCCGCCTTCTCGCACTCCTCGCACCCCGTACCGCTCGGCGGCACGGACGGGTCGATCGCGGTGTCCTCACTCATGCGTCCTCCTGGGCTCTGTCGGTTTCGCCGGACGTGGTGTCCGCGGTCAGCGGGAGGCGGACCTGGAAGCGGGTGTCGCCGGGGGCCGACTCCAGCCGCAGGGTGCCGTGGTGCTTGTCGACGACGATCCGCCGCGAGATGTCCAGCCCGAGACCGGTGCCCGCGCCGACCGGCTTGGTGGTGAAGAACGGGTCGAAGATCCGCTCCCGGATCTCCGGCGGCACACCGGGGCCGGTGTCCGCGAACTCCACCAGCGCCGACTCCCCGTCCCGCGCCGTCCGCACGGTCAGCGTGCCCCCGCCGCCGTCCTCGGTCATCGCGGACACCGCGTTGTCGATCAGGTTGGTCCACACCTGGTTCAGCTCGGCCGGATAGCCCGGCAGCGAGGGCAGCGTACGGTCGTAACTGCGCACCACCTCGATGTGCGGGCCGAGCTTGCCGGACAGCATCAGCAGGGTGCTGTCGAGGAGTTCGTGCACGTCCACCACGCGGAACGGCGCCCGGTCGAGCTGGGTGTACTGCTTGGCGGCGTCCACCAGTTGGGAGACGCGGGTGGTGGCGTCCTCGATCTCGTTCATCAACAGCTCGGTCTCGACGGTGTAGTTGAGCCAGCCCACCGCGCCGCCCAGGATCTCCCGGTCCACCGTGGAGGCCACCCGCTCCAGCCAGTCGGCGTCCAGCCCGGCCTGCACGAACACCGGCGCGAGCCGCCAGCCCTCCTCGATGCCGTGGTCGGTCAGCCAGTCGGCCAGCGCGTCCTCCCGGTCGGCCGCCTCCAGCGGACCGAGCGCCGGTGCCTTGGCGACCCGCTCGGCGGTGCGCTCCTGGACCTCGATCAGGCTCGCCAGCGCGTCACGGGAGAACGGCCCCTCCGCGAGCAGCGCCAGCTTGTGCCGCATCCGGGCCACCCGTTCCCGCAGGGTGGAGGTGGCCCGCACCGCGGCCGCCGCCGGGTTGTTCAGCTCATGGGTGAGCCCCGCCGACAACGAGCCCAGCGCCAGCAGCCGTTCGCGCTGCCCGATGGCGGCCTGGACGCTCTTGGAGCCGAAGAACAGCCCCTCCAGCAGATGCACCGCCATCGGGAACCAGGCCCGCATGACCTCCGCGAACACCGGGGCGGGCAGCACGAAGAACCGCGTCGGCTCCGTCACCCGCATCGAGTTGTTGTACACCTGCCGCACCCGGTCGCCGAGATACGCCTGCATCGCGCCGCCGTACACCCCACGCTGGGAGGTCCGGGACACCTCGACGTCCTCGGCGCCGATCCGCCGCGAGAGCACGACCGTGCCCTCGATCAGTACGTAGAAGCAGGTCGCCGGGTCGCCCTCGGTGTAGACCGGGCCCGGTTCGAACAGCTCCACCCGGCCCTCCCGGCACAGCCGACCCAGCTGCTCGGGCGACAGCCGCTCGAACAGGAAGAGGCTGCCGATCTCGCCGGGACTGCACGGCAGCGGCTGCCCGCTCACGACTGCTCCAGATACCGGTGGACGAGCATCACGGCCATGGCTCCCTCTCCTACGGCGGACGCGACCCGCTTGGCCGACTCGGCGCGCGCGTCGCCCGCCACGAACACGCCCGGCACACTGGTCTCCAGGTGGTACGGCGGCCGGTCCAGCTCCCATTCCGCCGGCAGCTCCCCGTCCACGGTCAGGTCCGGGCCGGCCAGGATGAACCCCCGCCTGTCCCGGCGCACGGTCCCGTCCAGCCAGCCGGTCAGCGGGGCGGCGCCGATGAACACGAACATCCACTGCGCCTCGACCTGGTCGGCCTCACCGGTGTCCACCCGGCGCAGGGTCAGCCGCTCCAGCCGGTCCGAGCCGTGCGCCGCCTCCACCTCGGTGCGGGCGCGCACCGCGATGTTCGCGGCCTCGGTGATCTGCTGGACCAGGTAGTGCGACATCGACGCCGACACGTCGGGCCCGCGCACCAGCAGGGTCACGGACTTGGCGAACCGGGACAGGTACATCGCCGCCTGCCCGGCCGAGTTGGC
>NZ_WWKH01000618.1:0-15279 GCF_009865595.1 Streptomyces sp. SID1328
ACGACACGGCGGGCAGCGCCCCGGCCCACTCCGCCCCGGCCGACCGCGCCGGCGCGATCCCGGCCCGCTACCTGGGCACCTGGGAGGGCAGGGCGACCGCCCTGGACGGCGCCCTGCCCATGGGCACCTTCCGCGTGACGGTCCACCAGGCGTCACTGGGCAAGGAGCTGGGCAACCTCCGCCAGACGGACCAACTGGGCGGAACCTGCGTGGACGTCCTCACCCTGAAGCGGGTCGACTCCTCCCGCCTACTGGCCACGTCCACCGGCGCCAGAACCAACCGCAAGGGCTGCGACCCCGCCCCGCACGAGATCCGTCTGGCCCCCACCGGCGACGACCTCACCTACACCTCCACCGCCGCGGCGGAGGGCAACCCCGAGGCCCGCCTGTCCAAGGTGGCCCCTGATGACTGACGTGCTCCCCGTGGCACTGGCCGCCCTGTGGGGCGCCCTGACAGGCGCCCTGCTCCCGAGAGCCGCGTACCGCTTCACCACGCCCCAGGGCACCCCGTGGCGCACGACGTGCGAGGCGGACCATCCCCTGACCGGCTGGCTGGGCACGACCCCGTGCCGCAGGTGCCCCCGCACGACAGCGCCGGCCCTTCCCGCGGTCACGGCGCTGATGTGCGCCCTGCTGGCCCTGGCGACGGGCCCCCGCCCGGAGCTGCCGGCCTGGCTGACCCTGGCCCCGGTGGCGACCCTCCTGACCGCGGTGGACCTGCGAGTCCACCGCCTCCCGGACCCCCTGACCCTCCCGCTCACCCCCGCGGTACTGGCGCTGCTGGCCCTGGCGGCGCAGCTCCCCGACCACACCGGCACCTACCGCACAGCCCTCTACGGAGCCCTGACCCTGGCCGCCGTCTACCTGGCCCTCCACCTCCTCAACCCCTCCGGCATGGGCTTCGGAGACGTGAAACTGGCCCCGGCCCTGGGCGCATCCCTCGGCTGGTACGGCTGGCCGACCCTGATGCTCGGCACATGCGCCACCTTCATGACAGGCGCCCTGTACGGGCTGGCTCTCCTCCTCACCCGCCGGGCGACCCGCAAGTCGGCCATCCCCTTCGGCCCCTTCCTGCTGATGGGCACGCTGCTGGGCGTACTGCTGGGCGCGTACACGTCCTGACCCCCCACACGGCCTGAAGTCGGGTGATCCAAGACGCTGGCGTAGGCTGACTGGGTCCGCCCGCCCGTCTTTCGCCCCCCCTTGTTCCGAGCGCTACGCGCACTGTCCTTCCTTGATTAACCCTTGACGAAAGGGACGCCCGGTGACCGAGAAGGCCGAACTCGCTTCTGTGGATGTCGCAGCCGTGCTGGACCGAGCCGCAGCGGGCGGACGCATCACGCCCGAGGAAGCGCTCGTCCTCTACCGCGACGCCCCCCTGCACGCGCTCGGCGCGGCCGCCGACGCCGTGCGCCGCCGCAAGTACGCGGGCACCGAGCACATCGCCACGTACATCATCGAGCGCAACATCAACTACACGAACGTGTGCGTCACGGCGTGCAAGTTCTGCGCCTTCTATGCGGCCCCGAAGGACACCAAGAAGGGCTGGTCCCGCGACCTGGACGACATCCTGCGCCGCTGCGCGGAGACGGTCGAACTGGGCGGCACCCAGATCATGTTCCAGGGCGGACACCACCCGGACTACGGCGTCGAGTACTACGAGTCGCACTTCAAGGCGATCAAGGACGCGTTCCCCCAGCTGGTCATCCACTCCCTCGGCGCGTCCGAGGTCGAGCACATGGCCAGGATCTCCAAGGTCTCGGTGGAGGAGGCCATCACCCGCATCCACCAGGCGGGTCTGGACTCCTTCGCGGGCGCCGGCGCCGAACTCCTCCCGGCCCGCCCCCGCAAGGCGATCGCCCCGCTGAAGGAGAGCGGCGAGCGCTGGCTGGAGATCATGGAGACGGCGCACAACCTGGGCGTGGAGTCGACGTCCACGATGCTGATGGGCACGGGTGAGACGAACGCCGAGCGCATCGAGCACCTGCGCATGATCCGGGACGTGCAGGACCGTACGGGCGGCTTCCGGGCCTTCATCCCGTACACCTA
Organism: Streptomyces sp. SID1328; assembly: GCF_009865595.1. Lineage (NCBI taxonomy): Bacteria > Bacillati > Actinomycetota > Actinomycetes > Kitasatosporales > Streptomycetaceae > Streptomyces > Streptomyces sp. SID1328. The sequence goes on from NZ_WWKH01000618.1 coordinate 2,050, forward strand.
CCAGCCCGAGAACAACCACCTGAAGGGCCGCACGCAGGCGACGCTCTTCGAGTACCTGCGCATGATCGCGATCGCGCGCCTGTTCCTGGACAACGTCCAGCACATCCAGGGCTCGTGGCTGACCACGGGCAAGGAGGTGGGGCAGCTCTCGCTGCACTACGGCGCGGACGACCTGGGCTCGATCATGCTGGAGGAGAACGTGGTCTCCTCGGCCGGCGCCAAGCACCGCAGCAACCGCCTGGAGATCATCGACCTGATCCGCAAGGCGGGCCGCACGCCCGCACAGCGGGCGACCACCTACGAGCACCTGGTCGTCCACGACGACCCGGCGAACGATCCGGTCGACGACAGGGTGGTCTCCCACATCTCCTCGACTGCGATCGAGGGCGGCACGGCCCACCCCGAACTGAAGCTGATCGCCTCCAACTAGCCACAAAGTGCTGACACTTCACGTAGCCGAGAACTCCCCGGAGACGGCGGTCCTGATCGACGGGGCGTCGGTGGTGGCCGTGGGCCCGTACGAGAACCTGACCGCGGCTGCACCGCAGGCCAGAGTGCGGCACTGGCCCGGCATCCTCCTGCCGGGCCTGCTGAACCCCTACGCCCCGGAACTCCTGGAAGCGACCTACCACCCGGACCCCCGCGAGGCGGACGCCCTGGGCACCGAGCCCATCACCGGAGAACGGGCGCAGGCGATCTTCCGCGGCGACCCGTCCCGCCTGGGCGCGAGCGCCCGCAGGGGCGTACAACGCATGCTGGCCCACGGCACCGTGGCAGTGGCAGGCGACCTACGCACGCGCACGGTGGCGGACGTAGTACGCAGAGCGGGTCTGGCAGTAGGCCAACGCCCACCCCGCCTGCCGGGCCCTCCGTCACTCTCCCCGGCCCCCCTGATCCTCCTGCCGCCTCTGGCACGGTCGGGAGCCGCCCGCTTCGCGGTATTCGACGTCGCGTCGCGCGAGGAGTTGGTGAAGCGCGGCGCAAGCACCTGCGTGGCGACGGTGATGGCGGGCCGCCTCGTCTACCGCAGCCGCTGACCGAATCGGCGGGAGAGCCGGACACGGCGGCGAGGGGACGTGCCGGGGGGTGTCCGCCCGCAGCGGCCGGCGAAACACCAAGTTCCACGCATCAAGGAACCAAAGTCGCCGGCCCGAGGACGGACACCCCCCGGCGCGGCCCCGCCCCCAAGACGCACCGCACCCGCACCGCCCCGAACCACGACGGACGAGCCTGCAACAATGACAGCGTGACCCGCGCTTCCTTGAACAAGCAGCCCCACGAAGTCGCCGAGATGTTCGACGACGTGGCGGAACGGTACGACCTCACGAACGACGTGCTGTCGCTGGGCCAGGACCGCCGCTGGCGCAAGGAGGTGGCGAAGGCGGTGGACGCCCGCCCCGCGCAGAAGGTGCTGGACCTGGCGGCGGGCACGGCGACGTCGTCGCTCCCGTTCGCGAGAGCGGGCGCCTATGTGGTCCCCTGCGACTTCTCCCTGGGCATGCTCCAGGTGGGCAAGAAGAAGCACCCCTGGCTCCCGCTCACGGCGGGGGACGCGACGAAGCTGCCGTTCAAGGACGACACCTTCGACGCGGTGACGATCTCCTTCGGCCTGCGCAACGTCCAGGACACGGACGCCGCGCTGAGCGAGCTGTACCGGGTGACGAAGCCGGGCGGCCGGGTGGTCATCTGCGAGTTCTCGCACCCCACCTGGACCCCGTTCCGCACGGTGTACACGGAGTACCTGATGAGGGCGCTCCCCCCGGTGGCACGGTCGGTGTCGTCGAACCCGGACGCGTACGTGTACCTGGCGGAATCCATCCGTGCCTGGCCCGACCAGCCGGCGCTGGCGGAGAAGCTCCAGAAGGCCGGCTGGTCGAAGGTGGCGTGGCGCAACCTGACCGGAGGCGTGGTGGCCCTGCACCGGGGCTTCAAGCAGCTCTGACCGCTCAGCGCCCGATCATCTCGAACGCGTCCCCGGGCTCCCCGAGTTCCCGCTGCAGCCCCCCCGAGGGCGGCGCGGGCAACCGGGGTTCCCGCACACCCCCACCCCCTTCGCCCTCCCCGAAGTCGAACCACACATAGACGACGGAGTCAGGCGGAACTTCCGCACCGGGCGCGGGAAACTGCCGTACGACGTAGTCCACGACGACCCCCGCGAACTCGGGCCGGTCCGGCGCGTTGAGGAACAGCCCACGGGCCCGGGCGGCCGCGCGGGCGTCCACGGCCATGAGCCCGACAAACCGAGGCACGCGCACCTCGGACGTTTTGGGTGGTATTCGCACTGATGTCACCCCCAGCGGTACTGGCAGGGTAACTCCGGGAAAGAGCACCCGGAAATGACATCTCTCTTTCTGTGACAATCAAATACGGAGAGTCACAACTCAAGGGAGTAGCAAAGCCCTTGCCGCTCGGAAGCGGGAGTGACGAACCGCTCGGAGAGCCGCATCCCCAGCCGCTGGGTAACAGCGATGGACCGCTCGTTCTCGGCGTCGACCATGGCGACAACCCGCCGGACCCCGGCGGAGCGAACCCGCGCGAGACAATCGGCCGCGGCGACGGACGCGTACCCCATCCCCCAGTGCGCCCGCCCCAGCCGCCACCCGATCTCGATCTCGCCGACGGGCCCCCAGGCGTGCGGCCAGGGCTGAGCCCCGGTGAACCCGACGACGTCCCCGGCGCCGTCGAGCACGGACCACAGACAGAACCCCAGCTCGGCGTCGTGCCGCCGCTGCCGGGCGGTGAGTTCCTCGTACACGGACAGTTCGGCCGCCCGCCCCCCGTGGAACCGCATGACCTCGGGATCGGCGAAGACCCGGTGCCAGACGAAGGCGTCCTCGTCGGTGGGCACACGCAGCCGTACTACGGGGGGAGTTGGGTTCACGGAGCAGCCCTTCAGCCGGTTGATCAATTCTGCTGAATAGACTGCCCATGTCCAGTGCCCGTCGGCACGAAGATTCACAACCTTGGGGAGAACCCGCCGTGACTGAGCCCCTCTCCGACAACACCGCAGACGTGATCGTCGTGGGCGCGGGGCCGGCCGGCTCCACCACGGCCTACCACCTCGCCAAGGCCGGACTCGACGTCCTGCTGCTGGAGAAGACCGAGTTCCCGAGGGAGAAGGTCTGCGGTGACGGCCTGACCCCGCGCGCGGTCAAGCAGCTCGTGGCCATGGGCATCGACATCTCCGAGGAGGCGGGCTGGCTGCGGAACAAGGGCCTGCGCATCATCGGCGGCGGCTCCCGGCTCCAGCTGGACTGGCCCGATCTCGCCTCGTACCCGAACTTCGGGCTGGTGCGGAAGCGGGACGACTTCGACGAGCAGCTGGCCCGGCAGGCGCAGAAGGCGGGCGCCCGGCTGTTCGAGCTGTGCAATGTGAGTGGCCCGATCATCGACGACCGTACGGGCCGGATCACGGGCGTGACGGCGAAGCTGGGCGACGACAAACGCCCGGTGACCTTCCACGCACCCCTCGTCGTCGCCGCCGACGGCAACTCCACCCGGCTCTCCCTCGCCATGGGCCTGCACCGCCGGGAGGACCGTCCGATGGGCGTCGCGGTGCGTACGTACTTCGAGTCGCCGCGTCACGAGGACGACTACCTGGAGTCCTGGCTGGAGCTGTGGGACCGCCGGGGCGCCGAGGACCGCCTGCTGCCCGGCTACGGCTGGATCTTCGGCATGGGCGACGGCACGTCCAACGTGGGCCTCGGCGTGCTGAACACCTCGGAGTCCTTCAAGGAGCTGGACTGGCGCGAGGTGCTCAAGGCGTGGTGCGCGTCGATGCCGGAGGAGTGGGGCTACACCCCGGAGCACATGACGGGCCCGATCCGGGGCGCGGCCCTGCCGATGGCCTTCAACCGCCAGCCGCACTACACCAAGGGCCTGCTGCTGGTCGGTGACGCCGGCGGCATGGTGAACCCCTTCAACGGCGAGGGCATCGCCTACGCCATGGAGTCCGGCCAGCTCGCCGCCGACGTCATCGTCCAGGCCCACGCCCGCCCGACCCCGGCCACCCGCGAGATCGCCCTCCAGCGCTACCCCCGCGTCCTCAAGGACACCTACGGCGGCTACTACACCCTCGGCCGCGCCTTCGTGAAACTCATCGGCAACCCCAAGGTCATGCAGATCGGCGCCCAGCGCGGCCTCACCCACCCCCTCCTGATGAAGTTCGTCCTCAAGCTCCTCGCCAACCTGACGGACCCCACGGGCGGCGACACCATGGACCGCGTCATCAACGGCCTGACGAAGGTGGCCCCGAAGGCGTGAGCCCCCCAGAGGGGAATCAGCTCAGCCGAGTCGCCCGGACGGCCCGGCGGGACAGCACCTCGTCCCGCCGGGCCGCCGTCTGCCGCAACGCGTCCCGTTTCTCCCGCTTGGAGAGGCGGTCCAGGCAGACCACGCCGTGGGTGTGGTCGGTCTCGTGGGCGAGGCAGCGGGCGAAGTAGCCGGTGCCTTCGATGACCAGGGGGTGGCCGGTCCTGTCCTGGCCCCGGACGACGGCTCGTTGGGGGTGGGGGACGGACATCGTCGCGCCGGGGACCGAGAGGCAGCCCTCGGTGTCGTCGAGCAACGGCCGTCCGGGCGGGGCGGGTTCCAGGACCGGGTTGACGACGTGCCCGACGTGGCGGACGCCGTCGTCGTCGGGGCAGTCGTAGACGAAGAGCCGGAGCCCGGCGCCGACCTGGTTCGCCGCGAGGCCGGCGCCCTCGGCGACGTACATCGTGCGGAACATGTCGTCGATGAGGGCCGCGAGGCCGGGCCCGAACTCCGTGACGTCCCGGCACGGCTTGTGCAGGACCTCCTCGCCGGTCTCGGTGATGCGGCGCACCGCACCCCGTCCGGCCTCCGGGGCGTGCCGGGGGTAGTGGCCGGCGGGACTTCCCTGGACGAACACGCGTGGCATCGCGCTGTCTCCCTCTGCTTCGCGGAGGGCCCCCGGGCGGCGGCCCGGGCCCGAGCATGGCAGGAGACGCACGAAGGCCGCTGCCCCCCGAGGGCAGCGGCCTTGTCGTGCGGGTGGGGCGGAGGGGGTCAGAGGACCCGGACCGCGCCGGTGGGCTGGTCGTAGGAGAGGGGACGCTCCACGACGCCCGTGGAGGGGTTCTGGGCGCCGACGAACATGCCGTCGCCGACGTAGACGCCCACGTGGTACGCGCTGCCCGCGCTGCCCCAGTAGAGGATGTCGCCGGGCTGGAGGTTGCTCAGGGAGACCTGGGTGCCGGCCGTGGACTGGTCCTGGGAGACGCGCGGCAGGCTGATGCCGACCTGCTTGAACGCCGTCTGGACCAGGCCCGAGCAGTCGTAGGCGGAGGGGCCGGTGGCGCCGGAGACGTACGCCTTGCCGACCTGGGACTTCACGAACGACACGATGGCCGCGGCCGAGCCGGTCGCGCTGGACGAGCCGGTGACCGTGGAGCTGCCCGCGTCGGTGCTCGTGGACGCGGACGCGGAGAGCACGGTGCGCTCGGCGTTGCGGGTGGCACGGGCGGCGGCCTCCTTACGGGCCTCCTCCTGCGCCTTCTTCTTCGCCTCGGCCTTCTGCCGCGCCTCGGCGAGGTCCGCCTTGGCCTGCTTCGCGGCGCTGGCGGCGGCCGCGTCACGCTCGGCCTGCAGCTCGTAGTTCGCGGCCGCCTGCTGGGTGGCGTCCGCGGACTGCGCGACCTGGGTGGCCACGTCGGCGGTGAGGGTGGGGAGTTCGAGCGTCTGCGTCACGGGCTCGGCCTCGGCCGCGTTCGCGTAGCCGGCCGCTCCGGCGACCGCCAGGGTGCTGAGGACGCCGCCGGCGACACCGGACCGCACGACGATGGACGACGCGCTGCGGCGGGGCTTCCGGTGGCTGCGTATGTGAGCGGTGTGGGACATGGGAACAACCGGTACCAGGGGCTCCTTCATATCTTCAACAAACGTGTGCTGCGCCACAATTGTTCAATCGGATCTCCGAAACCCGGTCGCGTCACTCTTTATTGACGCCGTAACGGACATAGCGGACGGAGATCATTGGGCCGTTGATCACGGTCTTTGATCATTACGTCCGAATTGCCCCGCGCCTACCATCGGTTGGGGTCGATGGCCAAGCCCGGCTCCGGAACGCCCGCCACCGGTGTGGCGGAGGTCACGGAACGGTCACCGGAAGAGTCGCGTCCGCGACGATCGGCCGCGCGCCGGGACTTCGTGAACGCGCGCACGTGCTCCGGCCGCGTCCACACCGCGCCCCGGATCTCCCCCCGAGGTGTGAACGCCCTCCACTAGCAGTCGCATGCGTCCAACACCAATTTGCATGCACCGGAACTCTCTTGATATTGAGCGACCCCTCCCGCACCCCCTCTGACGTGCGCCGACGAGCGGGATTGTCACTTCTGGTGATCAACTGAACGCTTCGCGTGCGAAGATCACCCATCCTCCGGCTTCATGATCCTTCGTCAGGTGGTGGAGATCACAAAGCTTGTGCAATACCCCGTGTCGCAGATCACAGAGCGGCGGGCATAAGATGCGGAGCAGTTGGGCTTGTGACCTGCTTCACATGTTCTCGATCTTCGCCGGGACGGGTGGGGTCGGTGGGACGGAAGAGGCGGCTGTGAGCCCGTGATCCGCCACCAGTCAATGCCGACTGAAGGGAGCGAGGAGCGGTGAACGCGTACGCGCCCATCCTCGTACTGGGAGCCCTCGGGGCAGGCTTTGCGATCTTCTCCGTGGTCATGGCCGCGCTGATCGGTCCGAAGCGCTACAACCGCGCGAAGCTCGAAGCCTACGAATGCGGCATCGAGCCGACCCCCACGCCGGCCGGCGGCGGGCGCTTCCCCATCAAGTACTACCTGACGGCGATGCTCTTCATCGTCTTCGACATCGAGATCGTCTTCCTCTACCCCTGGGCCGTCACCTTCGACGCGCTCGGGGTCTTCGGGCTCGTGGAGATGCTGCTCTTCGTGCTCACCGTCTTCGTCGCGTACGCGTACGTATGGCGGCGCGGCGGCCTGGAATGGGACTGAGGGGCCTTTAAGTCATGGGACTCGAAGAAAAGCTGCCGAGCGGCTTTCTGCTGACCACCGTCGAACAGGCCGCGGGCTGGGTGCGCAAGGCGTCCGTCTTCCCGGCCACCTTCGGACTCGCCTGCTGCGCCATCGAGATGATGACCACCGGCGCCGGACGCTACGACCTCGCCCGCTTCGGCATGGAGGTCTTCCGCGGCTCACCGCGCCAGGCCGACCTGATGATCGTCGCGGGCCGGGTCAGCCAGAAGATGGCGCCGGTGCTGCGGCAGGTCTACGACCAGATGCCCAACCCGAAGTGGGTCATCTCCATGGGCGTCTGCGCGTCCTCGGGCGGCATGTTCAACAACTACGCGATCGTCCAGGGCGTCGACCACATCGTGCCGGTCGACATCTATCTCCCCGGCTGCCCGCCCCGCCCCGAGATGCTGATGGACGCGATCCTCAAGCTCCACCAGAAGATCCAGGGCACGAAGCTCGGTGTCAACGCCGAGGAAGCCGCCCGCGAGGCGGAGGAAGCCGCGCTCAAGGCCCTGCCCACGATCGAGATGAAGGGGCTGCTGCAGTGAGCGACGACAACGGCACGGACGGCGTGAACCCCGAGAAGGACCTCTCCGCCTCCAACCTCCCCGGCCAGCGCGGCCAGGGCGGCGAGGAGATCCGCGTCCAGCGCGGCATGTTCGGCGCCAACAACGGCGGCGACACCTCCGGCTACGGCGGCCTGGTCCGCTCGATCCGGCTTCCCGGCGCGGCGAGCCGCCCCTACGGCGGCTGGTTCGACGAGGTCGCCGACGAGCTGGAGGGCGCGCTGGAGGAGCAGGGCCTGCTCCCGGAGAACGCCATCGAGCGCACCGTCGTCGACCGCGGCGAGCTGACCTTCCACATCGAGCGCGAGCACCTGCTCCGCGTCGCCCGCACCCTGCGCGACGACCCGGCGCTCCGCTTCGAGCTGTGCACCGGCGTCAGCGGGGTGCACTACCCGAGCGACAAGGGCCGCGAGCTGCACGCCGTCTACCACCTGCGCTCGATCACCCACAACCGGCTGATCCGGCTGGAGGTCAGCGCCCCAGACGCCGACCCGCGCATCCCGTCCCTGGTCGCGGTCTACCCGACCAACGACTGGCACGAGCGCGAGACGTACGACTTCTTCGGGATCGTCTTCGAGGGCCACCCGGCTCTCACCCGGATCATGATGCCGGACGACTGGCAGGGCCACCCGCAGCGCAAGGACTACCCCCTCGGCGGCATCGCCGTCGAGTACAAGGGCGCCCAGATCCCGGCTCCCGACCAGCGGAGGTCGTACTCGTGAGCACTCCCCACGCAACCGGCCGCGCCACCACCGAGGGAACCGTCTACACGGTCACCGGTGGCGACTGGGACGAGGTCGTCCAGTCCGCGGCCAAGGCGGACGACGAGCGCATCGTCGTCAACATGGGTCCGCAGCACCCGTCCACCCACGGAGTGCTCCGGCTCATCCTGGAGATCGAGGGCGAGACGGTCACCGAGGCCCGCTGCGGCATCGGCTATCTGCACACCGGCATCGAGAAGAACCTCGAGTACCGCACGTGGACGCAGGGCACCACCTTCGTCACGCGGATGGATTACCTGACGTCCTTCTTCAACGAGACCGCCTACTGCCTCGCCGTCGAGAAACTGCTCGGCATCGAGGACCAGATCACCGAGCGGACCGACATCATCCGGGTGCTCCTGATGGAGCTGAACCGGCTGTCGTCGCACCTGGTGTGCATCGCCACCGGCGGCATGGAGCTGGGCTCCACCACGATCATGATCTACGGCTTCCGCGACCGGGAGATGATCCTCGACATCTACGAGCTGATCACCGGCCTGCGCATGAACCACGCGTACATCCGCCCCGGCGGACTCGCGCAGGACCTGCCGCCGGGCGCGGTCGACCAGATCCGCGAGTTCGTCAAGAAGATGAAGAAGAACCTCCCGGAGTACGACAAGCTCGCCACCGGGAACCCCATCTTCAAGGCCCGTATGCAGGACGTCGGCCACCTCGACCTGGCCGGCTGCATGGCGCTCGGCGCCACCGGCCCGATCCTGCGTTCCACGGGCCTGCCGCACGACCTGCGCAAGACCCAGCCGTACTGCGGCTACGAGACCTACGACTTCGACATCCCGACCGCCGAGACCTGCGACTCCTACGGCCGCTTCCTGATCCGGCTGGAGGAGATGCGCCAGTCGCTCAGGATCATCGAGCAGTGCCTGGACCGGCTCCAGCCGGGCCCGGTCATGGTCGCCGACAAGAAGATCGCCTGGCCCGCGCAGCTCGCGCTCGGCCCGGACGGGCTCGGCAACTCGCTGGACCACATCAAGAAGATCATGGGCACCTCCATGGAGGCCCTGATCCACCACTTCAAGCTGGTCACCGAGGGCTTCCGGGTTCCGCCGGGCCAGGCGTACGCGGCCGTCGAGTCGCCCAAGGGTGAACTCGGCGTGCACGCCGTCTCCGACGGCGGCACCCGCCCCTTCCGGGTCCATTTCCGCGACCCGTCCTTCACCAATCTCCAGGCCATGGCGGCGATGTGCGAGGGCGGCCAGGTCGCCGACGTCATCGTGGCCGTGGCGTCCATCGACCCCGTGATGGGAGGCGTCGACCGGTGACCACCTCTTCTTCCGAGCGGGGCGTCGGCCTGGGTATGCCGGAACTGCCCCCGCCCGCCTACCCGGACGACGTCCGGACCCGGCTGGAGGCGGACGCGCGCGAGCTGATCGCTCGCTACCCCGACTCCCGCTCCGCCCTGCTGCCGCTGCTGCACCTCGTGCAGTCCGAGGACGGCTACGTCACCCGGACCGGCATGAAGTTCTGCGCCGACGTGCTGGAGCTGACCACCGCCGAGGTCACCGCGGTCGCCACCTTCTACTCCATGTACCGGCGCCGCCCCTCCGGCGACTACCAGGTGGGCGTCTGCACCAACACCCTGTGCGCGGTCATGGGCGGCGACGCCATCTTCGAGACCCTCCAGGAGCACCTGGGCGTCGGCAACGGCGAGACCACCGCCGACGGCAAGGTCACCCTGGAGCACATCGAGTGCAACGCGGCCTGCGACTACGCGCCGGTGGTGATGGTCAACTGGGAGTTCTTCGACAACCAGACCCCGGCCAGCGCCACCCGTCTCGTCGACGACCTGCGGGCCGGGCAGAGCGTGGAGCCCACGCGCGGCGCCCGGCTGTGCACCTTCAAGGAGACCGCCCGCATCCTGGCCGGCTTCCCCGACGAGCGCCCCGGCGCCGTCGAGGAGGGCGGCAGCGCAGGCCCCGCCTCCCTGGTCGGCCTCCGCCTGGCCAAGGGCGAGACCCAGCCCGCGCGCGTGGTCCACCCGCGCGACGCGGCCCCGCGCGAGGAGCCGGTGCACGAGCCCTCGCCCGCCGAGCGGCTCAGCTCCCACGACCCGGTCGACACCTCGGCCTCCGACCCGGCGCACCCGTCCGGACCGACCGCAGAGGAGGGGGAGTGATGACCGTGGTCACCGACGTCAAGGACGGCACCAGCCCAGAGAAGCTGCTCGCCCCCGTGCTCTCGGCCTTCTGGGACGAGGACCGCTCCTGGACCCTGGACGTCTACCGGCGGCACGACGGCTACGAGGGCCTGCGCAAGGCGCTCGCCATGTCCCCGGACGACCTGATCGCCTACGTCAAGGAATCCGGCCTGCGCGGCCGCGGCGGCGCGGGCTTCCCGACCGGCATGAAGTGGCAGTTCATCCCGCAGGGCGACGGCAAGCCGCACTACCTCGTGGTCAACGCCGACGAGTCCGAACCCGGCACCTGCAAGGACATCCCGCTCCTCTACGCCAACCCGCACAGCCTCATCGAGGGCATCGTGATCGCCTGTTACGCGATCCGCTCCTCGCACGCCTTCATCTACCTGCGCGGCGAGGTCGTCCCCGTCCTGCGCAGGCTGCACGAGGCGGTGCGCGAGGCGTACGAGGCCGGATTCCTCGGCCGGGACATCCTCGGCAGCGGACTGGACCTCGAACTCACCGTGCACGCGGGCGCGGGCGCGTACATCTGCGGCGAGGAGACCGCGCTGCTCGACTCGCTCGAAGGCCGCCGGGGCCAGCCGCGGCTGCGGCCCCCCTTCCCGGCCGTCGAGGGCCTCTACGCCTGCCCCACCGTGGTCAACAACGTCGAGTCGATCGCCTCGGTTCCCGCGATCCTGCACCAGGGCAAGGACTGGTTCCGCTCGATGGGCAGCGAGAAGTCGCCGGGCTTCACGCTCTACTCGCTCAGCGGGCACGTCGCCAGCCCCGGCCAGTACGAGGCGCCGCTCGGCATCACCCTGCGCCAGCTGCTCGACATGAGCGGCGGCATGCGCCCGGGCCACCGGCTGAAGTTCTGGACGCCGGGCGGCTCCTCCACCCCGATGTTCACCGACGAACATCTCGACGTCCCCCTCGACTACGAGGGCGTCGGCGCCGCCGGGTCCATGCTCGGCACCAAGGCACTCCAGTGCTTCGACGAGACCACCTGCGTGGTGCGGGCGGTCACCCGCTGGACCGAGTTCTACGCCCACGAGTCCTGCGGCAAGTGCACGCCCTGCCGCGAAGGGACGTACTGGCTGGTGCAGTTGCTGCGGGACATCGAGGCGGGCAAGGGGTCGATGAGCGACCTCGACAAGCTCAACGACATCGCCGACAACATCAACGGCAAGTCCTTCTGCGCCCTGGGCGACGGCGCGGCCTCGCCGATCTTCTCCTCGCTGAAGTACTTCCGCGAGGAGTACGAGCAGCACATCACGGGCCGGGGCTGCCCCTTCGACCCGGCCAAGTCGACGGCCTGGGCGGACCGCCCGGAGGTGAACGCATGACCGTGACCACCAGTGCCCCCTCAGGCGGGGGGCAGGCGGCGGTCCCGCCGGAGGACCTCGTCTCGCTGACGATCGACGGCATCGAGATCAGCGTGCCCAAGGGCACCCTGGTCATCCGGGCCGCCGAGCAGCTCGGCATCGAGATCCCGCGCTTCTGCGACCACCCCCTGCTGGACCCGGCCGGCGCCTGCCGCCAGTGCATCGTGGAGGTGGAGGGCCAGCGCAAGCCGATGGCGTCCTGCACCATCACCTGCACCGACGGCATGGTGGTGAAGACCCAGCTCACCTCGCCGGTCGCCGAGAAGGCGCAGCACGGCGTGATGGAGCTGCTGCTCATCAACCACCCGCTGGACTGCCCGGTCTGCGACAAGGGCGGCGAGTGCCCGCTGCAGAACCAGGCCATGTCGCACGGCAACGCCGAGTCCCGCTTCGAGGGCCGCAAGCGCACCTACGCCAAGCCGGTGCCCATCTCCACCCAGGTGCTGCTCGACCGCGAGCGGTGCGTGCTGTGCGCCCGCTGCACCCGGTTCTCCAACCAGGTGGCGGGCGACCCGATGATCGAGCTGATCGAGCGGGGCGCGCTCCAGCAGGTCGGCACCGGAGAGGGCGACCCGTTCGAGTCGTACTTCTCCGGCAACACCATTCAGATCTGCCCGGTCGGCGCGCTCACCTCGGCCGCCTACCGGTTCCGCTCGCGCCCCTTCGACCTGATCTCCTCGCCGTCGGTGTGCGAGCACTGCGCGGGCGGCTGCGCCACCCGTACCGACCACCGGCGCGGCAAGGTCATGCGGCGGCTCGCCGCCAACGACCCGGAGGTCAACGAGGACTGGGTCTGCGACAAGGGCCGGTTCGCCTTCCGCTACGCCCAGCTGCGCGACCGGCTCGACACGCCGCTGGTCCGCAACGCCGAGGGCGTGCTGGAGCCCGCCTCCTGGCCGGAGGCGCTGGACGCGGCCGCGCGGGGCCTCGGTGCCGCCCGCTCCCGCGCCGGGGTGCTCACCGGGGGCCGGCTGACGGTGGAGGACGCGTACGCGTACAGCAAGTTCGCGCGGGTGGCGCTCGACACCAACGACATCGACTTCCGCGCCCGCGTGCACAGCGGCGAGGAGGCCGACTTCCTGGCCGCCCGGGTGGCCGGCCGGGGCCGCGACCTCGACGGCACCGGGGTCACCTACACCGCGCTGGAGCAGGCGCCCGCCGTGCTGCTGGTCGGGTTCGAGGCCGAGGAGGAGGCGCCCGGCGTCTTCCTGCGGCTGCGCAAGGCGTGGCGCAAGCGCGGCCAGAAGGTGTACGCCCTGGCCACGCACGCCACCCGGGGCCTGACCAAGGCGGGCGGCACGCTGCTGCCGGCCGCGCCCGGCACCGAGCCCGAGTGGCTGGACGCGCTGGCCGGCGGCGTCGGCCTGGAGGACGCCG
>NZ_WWKH01000619.1:0-6759 GCF_009865595.1 Streptomyces sp. SID1328
CGGCGTCGGCGGCCACATCGCCACCTTCGCCTCGGCCGCGTGGCTGTACGAGACCGGCTTCAACCACTTCTTCAAGGGCAAGGAGTCCCCGGACGCCGACGGCTCCGGTGACCAGCTCTACATCCAGGGCCACGCCTCCCCCGGCATCTACGCCCGCGCCTTCCTGGACGGGCGGCTGAACGAGACGCACCTGGACAACTTCCGCCAGGAGGCGGGCGGCAACGGCCTGCCGTCCTACCCGCACCCGCGCCGGCTGCCCTGGCTGTGGGAGTTCCCGACGGTGTCGATGGGCCTCGGCCCGCTCTCCGCGATCTACCAGGCGCGGTTCAACCGCTACCTGACCAACCGCGGCATCAAGGACGTCTCCGCGTCCCACGTGTGGGCGTTCCTCGGTGACGGCGAGATGGACGAGCCGGAGTCGACGGCGGCCCTCGCGCTCGCCGCGCGTGAGGAGCTGGACAACCTCACGTTCGTCATCAACTGCAACCTGCAGCGCCTGGACGGCCCGGTCCGCGCCAACTTCAAGATCGTGCAGGAGCTGGAGGCCCAGTTCCGGGGCGCCGGCTGGAACGTGGTCAAGACGCTGTGGGGCACCGCCTGGGACGAGCTGTTCCAGCTCGACACCACGGGCGCGCTGGTCCGCCGGCTGCGCCAGGTGCCGGACGCCCAGATCCAGACGTACCAGACGCGCGACGCGGCCTACATCCGCCAGGACTTCTTCGGTGCCGACCCGGCGCTGGTGGAGATGGCGAAGCTGCTCAGCGACGACAAGATCCTCGAGTGCTTCCACCTGTCGCGCGGCGGTCACGAGGCCCGCAAGGTCTTCGCCGCGTACAAGGCGGCCGTCGAGCACAAGGGCGCGCCGACCGTGATCCTGGCCCAGACGGTCAAGGGCCACACCCTCGGTCCGGGCTTCGCCTCCAAGAACGCGAACCACCAGATGAAGAAGCTCTCGGTGGACGAGTTCAAGGCGATGCGGGACCTGCTGGAGCTGCCCATCTCCGACAGCGCGTTCGCCGACGGCCAGGTGCCCTACGGCCACCCGGGCGCCGACTCCCCCGAGGTCCGCTACCTCCAGGAGCGCCGCGCGGCCCTCGGCGGTCCGGCCCCGGCCCGCCGGGTGCACCCCCTCGCGCCGCTGCCCGCCCCGGCGGAGAAGGCGTTCACCTCCTTCGACAAGGGTTCCGGCTCGCAGAACGTCGCCACCACCATGGCGTTCGTCCGCCTGGTCAAGGACCTGGTCCGCGACAAGGAGACCGGCAAGCGCTGGGTGCCGATCGTCCCCGACGAGGCGCGCACCTTCGGCATGGAGTCGCTGTTCCCGTCGCTCGGCATCTACTCGCCCAAGGGCCAGACGTACGAGCCGGTCGACCGCGACCAGCTGATGTACTACAAGGAGGCCAAGAACGGCCAGATCCTCAACGAGGGGATCACCGAGGCCGGTTCGATGGCCGACTTCATCGCCGCGTCCACCGCGTACGCCACGCACGGCGAGGCGATGATCCCGTTCTACATCTTCTACTCGATGTTCGGCTGGCAGCGCACGGCCGACCAGATGTGGCAGCTCGGCGACCAGCTCGGCCGTGGCTTCCTCGTCGGCGCGACGGCGGGCCGTACGACCCTGACGGGCGAGGGCCTCCAGCACGCCGACGGTCACTCCCCGGTGATCGCCGCGACCAACCCGGCCGCGCTCACGTACGACCCGGCGTTCGCCTACGAGGTCGCCGCCATCGTCAAGGAGGGTCTGCGCCGGATGTACGGCGAGGCCGCGCCGGGCGAGGACAGGGATGTCTTCTACTACCTGACGGTCTACAACGAGCCGATGCCGCAGCCGGCCAAGCCCGCCGTGCCCGGCATCGACGAGGGCATCGTCAAGGGCCTGTACCGGTTCAACACGGCCGAGTCCGCGGGCGTCACCGTCCCGGCGAACGCCCCGCGCATCCAGCTCCTGGGCTCGGGTACGGCGATCCACTGGGCGCTGGACGCGCAGCGGATGCTCGCCGAGGAGTGGGGCGTGGCCGCCGACGTGTGGTCCGCGACCTCCTGGTCCGAGCTGCGCCGCGACGCGATGGACGCCGACGCGGCCCTGCTGCGCGGCGAGGAGCGGGTGCCGTTCGTGCGCCGGGCGCTGCAGGGTGCCGAGGGTCCGGTCCTCGCGGTCTCCGACTACATGCGCCAGGTCCCGGACCAGATCGCGCAGTGGGTCGACCAGGACTGGTCCTCGCTCGGTGCGGACGGCTTCGGCCTCTCCGACACCCGCGCGGCGGCCCGCCGGCACTTCGGTGTGGACGCCGAGTCGATCGTGGTCGCGGCCCTGGCCCAGCTCGCCCGGCGCGGCGGGGTCAAGGCGACGGCGGTGAAGGAAGCCCGCGAGAAGTACGGGCTGTGACCACTTGAGGTCCGGTGAAGGGGTACGGCGTGCTGCCGTGCCCCTTCCTCCTTTCACCGTGCCGTTCCGCGTGCGGGGCGGGGGTGGAGGCCCGATGCTGGTGGCGTGATGGACGAGACGGAGTTCTGGGAGCTGATCGACGCCACCCGCGAGGCCGCCGAGGGCGACCCCGAGGAGCAGGCCGACCTGCTGGTGGACCGGCTGCTCCAGTTCGACCCGGACATGGTGCTGGACTTCGCCCGTCACTTCGAGGCCCGCTACAACCGCGCCTACCGCTGGGACCTGTGGGGCGCGGCCTCGCTCCTGCTGGGCGGCGCGAGCGACGACGCCTTCGACTACTTCCGCTGCTGGCTCATCGGCCAGGGCCGCGAGGTCTTCGAGGGCGCCCTCCACGACCCCGACTCCCTCGCGGAGCTCCTCGACGAGTTCGACGACGAGATGGACGGCGACGGCGAGGAACTCGGCTACGCGGCGGACGAGGCGTACGAACGCCTCACCGGCACGGTGGCCCCCGACCTGGGCATCGCCCCCGCCCCCGGCGAACCCGCCGGCACCCCGATCGACTTCGAGAACGACGGCACCCTGGCGGACCGGTACCCGGCCCTGTGGGACCGCTTCAAGCACTAGGGCGGGTTCTAGCGTGTGCGGCCCTGGAGGTGGGCTGCTTTCGCCCGGATCGCGGGGAGGGTGGCGGTGAGGGCGGCGCCGGGGCAGGTGGTGGCGTAGCCGGTGTTGTGGCCGGCGACGGCGGGGAAGGTGGCGGGGGCGCCCGTGCGGTAGCGGCTGAGACCGCTGGTGGAGGTCAGGCGTACGCGGGCGCGGGGGTCGGTGCCGGAGGAGCCGAGCTTCCAGGCGGCGAGCGCGGCGATGGCGTCGGTCATGGCCCGGGGGACCTGCGCACCCGCGGTGAAGGTGCCGAGCGCCGCGATGCCCGTCGAGCGGTGGTTGAACCCCTGGGTGTGGGCCCCGGTGACCGCCCGGTCGGCACCCCCGGCGCGTCCCTCGTAGATGGTGCCGCAGCGGTCGACGATGAAGTTGTAGCCGATGTCGTCCCAGTGCCGGGCCCCGGTCTGGCCGGAGTACAGCGAGCGGATGATGCGCGGAACGTCGGCGCAGTCGTAGTCGTTCGGCGAGGCGGTGTGGTGGACGAAGACGGCGACGACCCGGTCGTCGTAGCGCGGCGGGGGCTGGCGGCGCAGGGTGGCCCGGTCGAGCCAGGCGGAGCGGGGCAGGATGGCCGGGCGGGGCGCGCGGTGGGCGACGGGGGCGGCGCTCGGCGCGGGACGCGCGGGGTGGGCGAGGTGGGCCGTCACGGTGCGCTCGCTGCCCCGTACGAGCAGCAGCAGGGCGGCGACGGCGGTCAGGGCCGGCAGGAGACCGGGCAGGCGCGCGATACGCCACGGACGCGTCCACTTCATGATCCCACTGTCGGCCCGGAGCGGCGGGTCCGCGATGTGTGGTGTGCCACCCGGTGGAACCATCGTCCAGGTCCGGGGCGTTTCTGTGGGTACACGCATACGGGAATCCCTCGGGTGTGCGACTGATCAGCGGGCCCACCCCGTCCGTATTGGAAGGTCCGACAGAAAGGCGGCTTCGTGGACCTGCTCGACGTGCTGCTCGTGCTGGTGGTCCTGCTGTACGCGGCCTCCGGATACCGCCGCGGGCTGGTGGCCGGCTGTGTCTCGCTGGCCGGCTTCGTGGGCGGCGCGGCGGTCGGCGTGTGGGCGCTGCCGTGGGTGACGGGGCTGGTGACGCGCGGCTCGGCGGCGGCCACGGTGGTCGCGGTCCTCACCGTGCTGGTGCCGGGCATGATCGGGCACGAGCTGGCGGGCCGCCTGGCGCTCCGGCTGCGCAGCCGGATGGACCGGTCGGGCAGCGGCCCCCTGCGGGTGGCGGACGGCATCGGGGGTGCCGCGGCCAACGGGGTCGCCGTACTCCTCGTGGCGTGGGTCGCGGCGAGCGTGCTGGGCGCGGCGCCCTCGCAGACGGTGACGACGGCGATCCGCAACTCCGCCCTGCTGGGCGCGGTGCAGCAGACGATGCCGGAGACCACCCCCGCGTGGTTCTCGCGGGCCACCTCCGCGCTGACGGAGGCGGGCTTCCCGCAGGTCTTCAACCCCTTCGAGAACGAGTCGACCGCGCGGGTGGCCGAGCCCTCCGGCGACAGCGTGACGCCGGCGGCCACGGAGGCGGCCCGGCGCAGCACGGTGAAGATCGAGGGCTCGGCGGGCGCCGAGGGCCGCGAGGGCAGCGGCTTCGTGTACGCCCCGCGCCGGGTGATGACCAACGCGCACGTGGTGGCCGGCATCGACAACCCCACGGTACGGATCGGCGGGGTCGGCCGGGTGTACCAGGCGCGGGTGGTGCTGTTCGACCCGGACAAGGACGTGGCGGTGCTGTACGTACCGAGTCTGCGCGCCCCGGTGCTCCCCTTCGACTCCTCCGCCCGGCGCGGCGCGTCGGCGGTGGTCGCGGGCTACCCCCAGGACGGCAGCCTGGACCTCCAGGCGGCGACGGTGGCGAACCGGGTGCGGGCGACCGGCCAGAACATCTACAGCGACCGCACGGTCACCCGCGAGATCTACTCCATCCGCTCCACCGTCCGGCCGGGCAACTCCGGCGGCCCGCTGCTCACCACGGACGGCCGGGTCTTCGGCGTGATCTTCGCCCGCTCCACCTCCAGCTCCGAGACGGGGTACGCGCTGACGGCGGCGGAGGTCTCGGCGGACGCCCGGCGCGCGGAGACGGCGACGGTGCCGGTGGACACGGGTGAGCTGATCACGTCGTAGGGAGTAGGCGTCCGCCCTGATTCCGGGCCCGCGGGGCATGCTGGGATCATGGACTCTTCCCGAATCGCGGTGACCGGCGCCTCCGGTCTCATCGGCAGCGCCCTGGTGCGGTCCCTCACCGACGACGGGCACCAGGTGGTGCGGCTGGTCCGGCGCGAGCCCCAGGGCCCGGACGAGGTCCGCTGGGACCCGCAGGAGGGTTACGTGGACGCGGCCGGGCTGGCCGGCGTCGACGCGGTGGTGAACCTGGCGGGCGCGGGGATCGGCGACAAGCGCTGGACGCCGGAGTACAAACGGGTGATCCGGGACAGCCGGGTGTTCGGCACGACCGCCCTCGCGGAGGCCGCCGCCTCCCTGCCGGAGCCGCCGCGCGTCTTCGTCAGCGGCAGCGCGATCGGCTTCTACGGCGAGACCGGCGACCGGATCACCGACGAGGACGCCCCGCCCGGCGAGGGGTTCCTGCCCTCGGTGTGCGAGGAGTGGGAGGAGGCGGCCGCGCCGGTGCGGGAGGCGGGCGTACGGACGGCGTTCGTGCGCACCGGGCTGGTGGTGTCCTCCGCGGGCGGGGCGTGGGCCAGGATGTTCCCGCTGTTCAAGGCGGGGCTCGGCGGGCGGCTGGGCAACGGCAAGCAGTACTGGTCGTACATCGCGCTGCACGACGAGGTGGCCGCGATCCGGCACATCCTGGACCGCGAGGACCTGTCCGGGCCGTTCAACCTGACCGCGCCGCACCCGCTGACCAACCAGGAGATCACCGAGGCGATGGGCCGGGTGCTGCACCGGCCGACGCCGTTCCCGGTGCCGGCGGCGGTGCTGCGCACGGCGCTGGGCGGGATGGCGGAGGACGTGCTGGGCAGTCAGCGGGTGGTGCCCAAGCGGCTGTTGGAGTCCGGGTTCCAGTTCGCCTTCCCCGGTATCGAGGACACGATCCGCGCGGCGGAGTAGTCCGGCGGCATAGGCGCGATCTTGGCGGGCACCGAGCGGTCATGAGCGTATGCGACCGCCGTGCGACCGTGCCCTGCCGGTGCGCGACTGGCATTGACCGACAATGACCCTAACCTCGACCCGAACTCGCGTATCCGGCGGGCCAGTTGAGGGCATGACCTCTCCACCGGCCGCGCAACCACAGGAGGGGCCTCGTGCTTGAGCCCGCGTACCAGGTGGACGTCGTCGTCGTGGGGGCCGGGGCCGCCGGACTCTCGGCGGCCCATCGGCTGACCAGCGCAGGAGTGACGACCGCAGTCCTGGAGGCCGCCCCGGAGGTGGGCGGCCGCATGTCGACCGAGAGGGTCGACGGCTTCCGTCTCGACCGCGTCGGACGGCCCCTGACCACCCCCGGCACCGAGCTGCGCACCGTGCCGGGCCTGGAACCGCTCGCGCTGCGGCAGTTCGCGCCCGGCGTGCTGCTGCACCGGGACGGCCGCAGGCACCGCGCGGGGGCCCCGGCACCCGTAGGGGGCGCAAGGGGCGCACTTCATGTGGCGCGCGCCCTGGCGAGCGCCCCCAGGGGGCCGGTCGCCGTGCTGCCCGGCCGGACCGGGACACCGGTCGGCGGGGCGTGGGACCAGGCCCGGCTGAACG
>NZ_WWKH01000063.1:0-4053 GCF_009865595.1 Streptomyces sp. SID1328
AGCCCCTCGGCGACGAGGCGGCCGTCGGTCAGGCAGCCGCGCTTGCCTTTCCCGAGCGGATCGCCCGGCTGGACGGCGGGTCGTATCTGATGGTGTCCGGCAGCCGGGTCGCGCTGGACGAGGGGTCGGCGTTGCGGGGGGCGCCGTGGATCGTGGTGGCTGTGGCGGATCGGGCCGTGGGGAAGGGGCACGGGCGGGTACGGCTCGGGGCTGCTGTGCGGGAGGACGTGGCTCGGGCGGCTGCCGCTCCATTGCTGGAGGAGCGGGAGGAGGTGCGCTGGGTCGACGGGGAGGTCGTGGCGCGGCGGGTAGAGCGGCTGGGGGCCGTCGAGCTGGCCGTGCGGCCCCTCGCCCAGCCGGACCCCGGGCTGGTGCGGGCCGCCCTGGTCGACGGGCTGGAGCGGGAAGGGCTGGGGCTGCTGCGGTGGACCGAGCATGCTCGACTCCTCCGCCAACGGCTGGCGTTCCTGCGCGCGCGGCTCGGGGAGCCGTGGCCCGAGGTGTCGCAGGAGGCGCTGCTGGCTCGCGTGGACGCCTGGCTGGAGCCGGAGTTGGGCCGGGCCCGGCGGCGGGCGGACCTGGGGCGGATCGACGCGGGGCAGGCGCTGACGCGGCTGTTGCCGTGGGCGGGCGGGGAGGCTGCCCGGCTGGACGAGCTGGCGCCGGAGCGGATCGCCGTACCGAGCGGGTCACGGGTGCGGGTGGACTACACGGACCCCGAACGGCCGGTGCTGGCCGTGAAGTTGCAGGAGATGTTCGGGCTGCGGGAGACCCCGGAGGTGGCCGGGGTGCCGCTGCTGGTGCATCTGCTGTCGCCCGCCGGGCGGCCCGCCGCCGTGACGGCGGACCTCGCCTCGTTCTGGCGGGACGGCTACCGGGCGGTCCGGGCCGAGCTGCGCGGGCGCTACCCGAAGCACCCCTGGCCCGAGGACCCGGCCACCGCCGAGCCGACCCGTCACACGACGGCCCGGCTCAGGCGATGAAGGACCTCAGGAGCCGGCCGACGGGCTCGGCGACGGGCTCGCGGAGGCGCTCGCCGTGGCGGAGACCTTCAGCTCGACGGTGACGCTCCCGCCGCCCGGCGTGGTGACGCGGAGCAGGTAGGTGCCGCTGAAGAGGTCCGCGTACAGCTTGGGCAGCGTGACGACACCGTTCGCGTCGGTGGTGAGCCCGGTGAGGGTGCGGACGGGCCGGCCGTTCGCGTCCTTGAAGTAGGGCCCGACGATGTTCGCGCTGGGGTTGGCCGCGGACTTGATCAGCGTGGCGGTGGCGCCGACCTTGGCCGCCGGAGCGCCCTTGTACGTCGCCTTCACCTGGACCTGCCCGGTGAACTCGCCGCCCGGAGCGCAGGTCAGGGCGGTGTCGGAGGTGCGGACCAGCTTGTCGGCGGAGCGCGGGGTGACGGTGGCCGTGTAGCCGACGCCCTTGGCCGCGTGCCCGACGACCACGCTGGTGACCTTGAAGGTGCCGGTCTTCTCCCCCGCGAGGAGCTGCGGGGCGAGCGCGACGCCCTTGGCGTCGGTGGCGATGGTGGCCACCCGCTCGCCGCCGGTGAAGGTGGCGTCGGTGTCGCCGCTGATGGTGAACCGTACCCGGACCTTGGCCACGGACTTGCCGTCCTTGGTCACCGCGCGGGCGCCGATCCGCCGCTCGAAGGCGTCCCCGGCCGTGGCGGTCAGCTCGGTGCCGTCCAGGTCGGGGGAGACGAGGTGGTCCACCGTGTCGGACGGGGTGGGCGTCCCGGTCGGCGGGGTCGGCTCGGGCGAGGGACTGCCGGGCGTGCCGGGGGTCGGACTGGGGCCGCCCTTGGGCGGGTTGGCCGGCTTCGAGGGCTTGGCCGGCTTCGAGGGCTTCGAGGGCTTCGGCTCGGCCGCGCCGGGAGCGGCGGGCATGCTCGTGCGCGGCAGGTCGTCGTCGCTGCGGTGGCGGGGTACGCCGCCGGAGCCGTCCGGGACCGAGTGGGTGCCCTTGCGGTAGTAGTCCACCCAGCTCAGCACGAGGTCGAGGTAGTCGGTGGAGTTGTTGTAGCTGAGGATCGCGCGGTGCAGGTCGCCTTCCGTGGAGAGGTCCCAGCCGTTGCGGCACAGGTAGTGGCCCGCGGCGAGGGCGGCGTCGTAGACGTTGTTCGGGTCGGCCTTGCCGTCGCCGTTGCCGTCGCGGCCCGCCCACGCCCAGGTGGACGGGATGAACTGCATGGGGCCGATGGCCTGGTCGTAGGAGCTGTTGCCGTCGTAGGCACCGTGGTCGGTGTCCTTGATGAGGGCGAAGCCGTTGCCGTCGAGCTGGGGGCCGATGATCGGGCTGATCGTGGTGCCGTCGGCCCTCACGCGGCCGCCTCTGGCCTGGCCGGACTCCACCTTGCCGATGGCGGCAAGGAGTTGCCAGGGCAGGTTGCAGCCGGGCTTGGCGGCGCGGAGCTCGGCCTCGGCCTTCTGGTAGGCGTCCAGGACGGTCGCGGGGATGCCCGCCTCGCCCTCGCCCCGCGAGACGGGCGTGCCGATCGTCGAGGAGGGGCTCGGCAGGGGGCTGTTGAGCGGCGGAAGGTCCGTGTAGTACGGGGAGTTGCCGGTGGCGTTGCCGTCCGCCGGGACCTCCGGCACGGGGGTGCTGTGGCCCGCGCTGGTCTGGAGGGGTTCGGGCGCGCCGGTCGCGCCCGGTGCCTGGGACGCGGAGAGTGCCGCCACCGCCAAGGCGGCCGCCGCGGTCGTCGCCGCTCCCTTGCGCAGCCGCCTGCCCTTGTGCGCCGCCATAGAGTGAACCCCTCCCGTGGACGCTCTCGGCGTCCGTCTGCGCCTGTCCCGACTGAAGGTGTGACGGCCGAGCCGGTGCCACGGTTGCCCGGTGTGCCGTCCTGTGGTCTGTGGGGTGGATCACCTGACCGTGTGCACGACAGATGCGCCCCGCCCGACCCTACGTCAACTCCCCTGCCCCGAGGCACCCGTGGCGCCCGCGTTTTCCGGACTTGGCCGACTCCCTTCGCCCGCACGGCCGGTGAGGGCGGATCACGCATACTGGGCGCGCGATCACCGGCACCGCCCGTGCCGGGCGTTCCGGGAGGTCCCGTTGCCCTTCACACTCAGCCATGCCGCGGCCGTCCTGCCCGCCGTCCGCCGGGACGGGACCGGACGCGGCCCGCTGGTCCCCGCGGTGCTCGTCGCGGGCTCCTTCGCGCCGGACCTGACCTATTACGCGGCCGGCGTCCGCCCGGAGGCGATGGAGTTCGGGACGTTCACGCACTCCTTCACCGGTGTGCTCACCGTGGACGTGCTGATCTCCTGGGCGCTGGTGGCGCTCTGGCTGCTGGTGCGCGAGCCGCTGGTGGCGCTGCTCCCCGGGCCCTGGCAGCCGAGGCCCGCCGCCCTGCTGCGCTGCGGGGCACCCCGCGCGCGGGTCCGGGCCTGGCCGGCGCTGTGGTGGTACGTCTCGGCGGTGCTCGGCGGGATCACGCACGTGGTGTGGGACGCCTTCACCCACCACGACCGCTGGGGCACCGGCCTGGTCCCGGTGCTCAACCGCGTCATGGCCGGAATTCCCCTCTTCCAGTGGCTCCAGTACGGCACCTCGGCACTGGCCGCCGCCGGGATCGCCGTCTTCCTGGTGCGGGCGGTCCGGTCGGCACCGGCCGGGGAGCCGGTGGGCGTGCCTCTGCTCTCCGTACGGGACCGGTGCTGGGCGCTGCCCCTGCTGGCCGGCTGCGCGGTGGGCGCGGCGGTGGTGCGGGCGGTGCGCTGGTGGGCCTACTGGGGCGCGGTCGCCCGGCCCTGGGAACTGGTGCCCCCGGTCTGCTTCGGCGCGGGCGCGGGCCTGCTGCTCGGGGTGGTGCTGTACGCGGGAGCGGTACGGGTGTGGCGGCCCCGTGGTGCTACTCCCGCTTCCCTCCCGAGCGGGGACCCGGTGTCGCGGGGCGCGACGGCCGGCGCGGGGCGGCAGGGGCGGGGCGGTCGGTGAGGGAGGCCACGAACACGGTGAGCGTGTGCCGGGGGCGTGCCTTCGGCAGGTGGGTCAGCAGCAGCGCGAGGTAGCCGCGTGCGAGGTCGGCGCAGGCGTGCCGGT
>NZ_WWKH01000620.1:0-4083 GCF_009865595.1 Streptomyces sp. SID1328
GCCCGCTGCGCAGCGCGCCCCCGCGAGGTGAGGGGCGCGTGGCGCGGCGGATACCGTTAGGACGTGCAGTCAGCAAGCGAATCCTCCAAGCGGCCCCATGGTCGCCTCCACCGGGCCAAGGCTCTCTACCGGAACGTCTCCAAACGCCGGACGGCCTGGCTGCTGCTGACGGACACCGTCAATTCCTGCATGGAGTACCGCATCCTGGGCCTCGCCGCCGAGGCCGCGTTCTTCACGCTGCTGTCCGTGCCCCCGCTGCTGCTCAGCCTCATCGGCCTGCTCGGCTACGTCGACGACTGGACCGGCGCCGACACCATCCACAGCCTGGAGACCAACCTTCTCGAGGCCTCCCGCACCGTCCTGTCCGACAAGGGCGTCAAGGAGATCGCCGAGCCGATCCTGAACGACGTGATGAAGGGTGGCCGGCCCGACGTCATCTCCATCGGCTTCCTGTTCGCCCTCTGGTCGGGCTCGCGCGCGGTGAACGTCTTCATCGACACCATCACCGTGATGTACGGCCTCGACGGCGTCCGGGGCATCGTCAAGACCCGGATCATGGCGTTCCTGCTGTTCGTGGTCGCCCTGCTGATCGGCTCGGTGGCGCTGCCGCTGATGGTGGCCGGACCGGACGCGGTGGTCGGGGTGCTGCCCTGGTCGGCGACGGTCGTCCAGGTGCTGTACTGGCCGGTCGTCATCGTGCTCTCCATCGTCTTCCTGACCACGCTCTACCACGTCTCCGTCCCGGTCCGCTCGCCCTGGATCGAGGACGTGCCCGGCGCGCTGGTCGCCCTCGCCATGTGGGTCCTCGGCAGCCTCCTGCTGCGCGTCTACCTCACCCACACCATCGAGGGCGCCACCATCTACGGCTCCCTCGCCGCCGCCGTCGCCGTGCTGCTGTGGATCGGGGTGTCCGCGTTCGCCGTGCTGGTCGGCGCCGCCGTCAACGCCGCCATCGACCGGGTCTGGCCCGCGGCGGCCACGGCCGCCGCCCGCGAGGCCAACGAGCGCCAGCGGGAGGCCCAGGTCGCGGACTACGTCGCCTGGGCGGCCGGGCTGCGCGACGCCGACCCGGACGACCCGGACATGCCGTCCGAGTTCCCCGAGCGCTGGTCCCGCTTCCTGCCCCCGGAGGACATCACCGGCCGGCTGCGCGGCCACACCCGCAACGGCCACCAGCCGCCCCGCGGCTCCGAGGACGACTGACCGTACGTACGGTCGGTGCGCCGGAATAGATCCACTCCGCGCGGCGCTCTGGGAGACAGATGTGGTGCGTGCCGCCACGGCGGCCGCACCGGCGACGAAGGGCTGGTGGGCGATGACGGCTGACCGGACGGGCCCGGTGGCCCGCACCCCGTACGGCGCGGTACGCGGCCGGTACGAGCACGGGAACGCGGTGTTCCGTGGCATCCCGTACGCGGCGCCCCCCTTCGGCGTCCGCCGGTTCCGCGCGCCCGAGCCGCCCGAGCCCTGGGCCGGTGTGCGCGACGCCGGAGCCTTCGGGCCGACCCCGCCGAAACCCCCGTACTCCGAGGCGTTCGCCCAGCACCTCTCCGACCCCTCGGTGCCCGGCGACGACTGTCTGAACCTCAATGCCTGGACCCCCGAGCCCGGCCCCGGCGCCCGCCTCCCGGTGCTGGTCTGGCTGCACGGTGGCGCGCTGACCAGGGGTTCCTCGGCGGTCCCGGTGTACGACGGGCGGGCCTTCGCCCGCGACGGCGTCGTGCTCGTCTCGGTCAACTACCGGCTCGGCGTCGAGGGCTACGGCCTTTTCCCGGACGCCCCCGCCAATCTGGGCCTGCGCGACCAGTTCGCCGCGCTGCGCTGGGTGCACGAGTCCATCGCGGCCTTCGGCGGCGACCCCGGCAACGTCACCCTGGCCGGGCAGTCGGCCGGCGCCATCAGCACGGGCGTGCTCGTCGCGGCCCCGCAGACACGCGGGCTGGTCCGGCGGGCAGTGCTCCAGAGCGGGGCGCCGGAGGTCTCGGACCGGCAGAAGGTGCGGCGCATGGTCCGCCGGATGGCCGCCCGCCTGAAGATCCCCGCGACCGCGGCCGCCTTCGCCGGTGTCGACCGCGAGCTGCTGCTGCGCACCCAGGCCGAGGCCGGCCGGCGCAGCAGCCCCGTCCTGGGCGGGCCCGGTTTCGGCGTCGTCGTCGACGGCGACCTCGTCCCCACCGACCCGCTGGCCGCCCTCACCGACGGCGACGCGGCGCCCGGCGTCGACCTGCTGATGGGCTGGACCCGCGACGAGTACCGGCTCTGGCTGGTGCCCGGCGGCCTGGTCGAGCACGTCGACCGCCTCGGCGCGGTCGCCCTGGCCGGCGCGATGGCCCGCTGCCACGTCGGCTCCGAGGTCCCGCGCGGCTACCGCGCCCTGCGCCCCGCCGCGGGCGCCGCCGAACTGGTCGGCCAGATGGTCACCGACCACATGCTCCGCCTCCCCCTGCACCGCCTGGCCGACGCCCGCCCGTCCCGCTCCCACGTGTACGAGTTCGCCTGGCCGTCCCTCCTCCCCGCCCTCGGCGCCTGCCACTCCCTGGAACTCGGCTTCGTCTTCGACACCGGCGAGGTCGAGGAGGCCGTGAAGCTGGCCGGCAAGGGCGCTCCCCAGTCCCTGGCCGACACCATGCACACCTCCTGGGTCGACTTCGCCACCACGGGCAATCCCGGCTGGCCCTCCTGGGACGCCTCGCACCCGACCCGCGTCTTCGACACCGCCGGCCCCCACCTGGCCCACGGCCCGCGAGACGCGGAACTCGCCCTCTGGGCCCACCCCCTCGTCCCCCACCAGGCTCCCTCGGTCAACCGGCTCGCGGCGGTCCGGCGGCTGCGGAGGTCGCCGGTGCTGCGGAGGCGCTGACCGGAGGGTCAGACGCGGCCGAGCGCTCGGGCGATCGCGGTGATCGTCTCCGGGCCCACCCGGCAGCAGCCGCCTACGAGGCGGGCGCCCGTGGCCGAGAAAGCGGGGGTGAGGGTGGGGGAGTCGTCCCAGGTGCGGTTCCGGGCGTTCCAGGTTTCGCCGCTGTTGGGGTAGGCGACCACTGGCTTGCCGGTTGTCCGGGCCGCTGTCTCCACCGCGTGGGGGACGTCCTCGGGGGCGCAGCAGTTCACGCCCACCGCGATGATCTCCTCGGCGTCGGCGGCCAGGGCGAACGCCTCTTCCAAGGGCTGGCCGGCGCGGGTGCGGTCGCCGTCGACGCTGTAGGAGAGCCAGGCCGGGACGCCCAGGCCGCGTACCGCGTGCAGGAGGGCTTCCGCCTCGTCGGTGTCGGGGATGGTCTCCAGGGCCAGGATGTCGGGGGCGGCCTCCGCCAGGACCTCCAGGCGGGGGCGGTGGAAGCGTTCCAGTTCGGCCCGGGTCAGGCCGTAGCGGCCCCGGTACTCGGAGCCGTCCGCGAGCATCGCGCCGTACGGGCCCGCGGAGGCGGCCACCCAGAGGGGGCGGGTGACCCCGGCGCGGCGGGCGGCCTCGCGGGCCAGTTCCACGCTGGAGGCCAGCAGGCGCGCGGCTTCCGCGCGGTCGATGCCGCGCCCGGCGAAGCCCTCGAAGGTGGCCTGGTAGCTGGCGGTGATCGCCACGTCCGCGCCGGCCGTGTAGTAGGCGAGGTGGGCCTCGGTGATCGCCTCCGGGGCCTCCGCGAGCAGACGGGCGGACCACAGCTCGTCGCCGAGGTCGTACCCGGCCGACGCCAACTGGTTGGAGAGCCCGCCGTCCAGGACGAGGGGCGGCCCCTCGGTGAGGGCAGTGGCGAGGTCGGTGCTCATCCCTCGACGCTAGTCGAGGTGAGGGCCTCGGCGAGCCGGTCCGCGAACTCCTCCGGGTGCTCCAGGGCGCCGAGGTGACCGCCGGGGAGTTCCAGGAGGGAGCCATCGGCCAGGAACTCGGCTGCATGGTACGGGGGTTGGCCGTGCGAGTCCGCTCCCGCGGCGAGCGTCAGCCGGGCGAGCGCGGGCGGGGGAACGTACGCGGTGAACGGGTGCAGGACGTGCGCGAGGAAGACGCCCATGGGCGTCGCGTCCGGCCCCTCGGCGGGCGGCCGCCCGGGCCCGTCCAGCGCCGCGATCAGCTCCCGGCGCCGCTTC
>NZ_WWKH01000621.1:0-2098 GCF_009865595.1 Streptomyces sp. SID1328
AGGCCCACCAGCGCCCGAAGCTGGAGCGGTACGGCGACACGCTCTTCGCGGTCCTGAAGACCGTCTGCTACGTGGAGCACGAGAAGCTGACTGCGACGAGCGAGGTGGTGAACACCGGCGAGATCATGGTGTTCGTCGGCGAGGACTTCGTCATCACCGTGCGGCACGGCCACCATGGCTCACTGGGCCCGCTGCGCGAGGAGCTGGAGTCGCGCCCGCGTCAGCTCGCCAAGGGCCCTTCGGCGGTGCTGCACGCCGTCGCGGACCACGTGGTGGACGAGTACCTGAACGTCACGGACGCGGTGCAGGGCGATGTCGAGCAGGTCGAGACGGACGTCTTCTCGGAGGAGGGCGGCCGGGCCGATCCGGGGCGGATCTACCAGCTCAAGCGCGAACTGCTCGAACTGAAACGGGCGGCGGTGCCGCTGGTGCGCCCGGTGGAGGACCTGGCCACCCGGCCGATGAGGGTGGTCGACCCGGAGATACAGGCCTACTTCCGCGATGTGATGGACCATCTGATACGGGCCAAGGACCAGATCGCCGCGTTCGACGAGCTGCTCAACTCCATCCTCCAGGCCCATCTGGCCCAGGTGACGGTGGCGCAGAACGAGGACATGCGGAAGATCACGGCCTGGGCCGCGATCGTCGCGGTGCCGACGATGGTCTGCGGTGTCTACGGGATGAACTTCGAGTACATGCCGGAGGCGAAGTGGCACTACGGCTACCCGGTGATCATGGGCATCACCGCGCTGGCCTGTGCCGCGCTCTGGCGGGGCTTCCGGCGCAACGGCTGGTTCTGACCCACCGGTCCTCCGGGTCCGGCGGGCGAGGTCAGCCGCTCCAGGCGGGATGCCGGGGGTCGTCGGCACGTACGACCACGTCGGCCGTCGCGGCGGGGTCGGTCTCCGTCTCGTAGCGGGCGAAGGCGGGGAGCGTCCAGTGCTCGGGGTCGGGGGTGCGGCGGCGCAGGGCGCCGGACGACAGCAGGACGTGCACGGTCAGGTCGAAGGGGAACCAGTGCCGGAGAAGAAGGGGACCGTGCAGGAGCAGTACCCCGCCGGGCGGTAGCTGGACGTAGGAGCTGCGGGTGGCGCGGTCGGTGACCGGGTCCCACAGGTCGGGCAGCACCCGCCCGTCACCCCCGGCGTCCAGGGGGCCGAGGACCTCGCGCCACAGCGCGCCGGTGTCGAACCAGCCGCTGTAGTACGACTCCTCGTCGCGCCGCCCGTGCTCCAGGCGGAGGGAGGCGGGGCGCAGGAAGCCGTCTGCGCCGACGACCAGTGAGGGCCGGCCGCGTACCCGGAGCGCCTCGGCGATCCGGGTGGCCAGGTCACCCGGCCCGGCGGCGGGCGCTCCGTCGAGGCCCACGCGCGGCCAGGGGCTGCCGTCGGCGGGCTCCAGCGCCAGAATCCGGTCGGCGAGCCGTTCGGCCAGCCGCTCCCAGGTGATCGCTTCGAGTCGCACACGCCCATGATGCCGGGAAGCCGGAAAAGGAAGGCACAGGAGGGGAGGGAAGGAGGAGTGGCCCGGCCTGGTGCGGGAGGACGGGCAGGTGGTGGGGAATGAACCGCGTATGGCACGTCCCGCAGGTGCACGCCGTCCCGTGGAGCCACGCTCCCCCGCGCTGCCCGATGCCGGGGGCGGCCCGGTCGTGGTGCAGCCGCAGCGGCGCAGGCACTGCGCGGCCTGCCGGCAGGGGCCGCTGGCCCTGCTGGTGCTGGAGGAGGGGGTGCCGCGTTGCCTGGACTGCGCGGATCTGGGGCACCTGGTGTTCCTCCCGCGCGGGGATGCCGCGCTGACCCGCAGGGCGCGGGAGGAGAGCGCGCTGTCGGCGGTGGTGGTGCGGTTCGCGCGGCGGCGTGGCCGGTACGAGCGCCAGGGCCTGCTGGTGGAGGAGGCCGCGCTGGCGCGGGCGGAGGAACGCTGCCTGGCCGACGCGGAGGTCCGGCAGCGGCGCCGGGTGCGGGACGCGCGACGCCGGGTGGCGGAGGACGAGCGCTTCGTCGCGGAGTTCGCGGCGGAGATCGGGCGGCTGTTCCCCGGCTGCCCGGACGACCGGGCACGGGCGGTCGCCGGGCACGCGGTCGTCGTACGGCAC
>NZ_WWKH01000622.1:0-1556 GCF_009865595.1 Streptomyces sp. SID1328
CGCGGCGCTCTGGTCGGCCTCCTACGCGCTCGGCCCCGGATTCGCGCTCGGCGCCGGGCACATGGTGCATCCCCTCGCCTCGGACCCGGCCCCGCTGCGGCCTCCGTTCCCGCTGCTCGCGGCCGTGCCCGACGCTGGTGCCGGTACGCCGCTGAACTGGGCGGCGGGCCTGGTGCCGGTGGCGGCCGGGGTGACGGCGGGCTGGTTCGTGGCAGCGGCCGCCGTGAGACGGGGCCGCCCCTGGCTGCACTGGTCGGCGGGACGAAGCGTCGGCGTCCTGGCCCTGGCCGCCCTGCTCTGCGCCTTCGCCCTCACGCTCCTCGCCGAACTCTCCGGTGGCCCGCTGGGCACCTCGACCCTCTCCCGGTTCGGCCCCGTGGCCTGGCGAACCGGCCCGGCGGCCGCCCTCTGGCTCCTCCTCCTGGGCACCCCGGCAACCCTCATCGCAAGAGCCTGGCGCCTCCACGCCCTCCGCCGCGCAGGCGTCCTGCCGTCCCGCCGCACAAAGAAGCGCACCTGGCCGACCCGCACGAAGGCCCCCGACGCGACGGAGGCACCCCCGAAGCTCCCCGCCCCCTCCCCGGAGCCGGAGCAGGACGACCTCTACGACTTCCTGGAATCGGACACCCCGGAGCCGGCCCCCGCACCCCGGACCCCGGACCGGAGCGAACCCGAGGACCGGAGCGAACCCGAGGTCCCGTCCCCCGACGACTCGACGTCACCCGAGCGCGAGGAGGCCCCGGACTCGGTAGCCGCCCCCCGCGCTCCGGAGCCGGCCGAAGCCCTGACCCGGGCCCCGGAAGCCGACCCGGACCCGGCCGAGCCGAACCCCTCGGCCTGACGCGCGCTCAAGGGCGCACGGGGGCAGGGGTGGGGCCGCCGAACAACTACCGGGCCCATCGCTCACGCTTGGTTCCGGCTGCCCGACACCCCCCGGATCCGGCCGAGGCCCTCCCGTACCGGCCCACCGCCGAGGACACCACCGGCGCTCCCGAACCGCCCGCCCCCGAGTCCGCCGCATGTCCGAGGCGCACCCCGTGGACGGTCAAGGGCGGGGTCGGTTCGGACCCGGCCCCCGAGCGGACCTCTAGGAGTTGGCCGACCCCAGGACCCCCCGCAGATGCTCCGGCAGGAGCTGGTCGCAGGACTGCTTCGACTGCTGGGTCAGGGCGTCGTTCACGCACGTGTAGTAGTCGCGGTACACCAGCTGGACGGTGAAGACCGCGGCGACCAGCACGAGGGCCAGGCCGGCGGTGATCATGCCGGTGATGGCCGCGGTGACCTGGGGGCGGGCGCCGGCCGGCCGGGGTTCGTCCGGCGAGGGGGTGCGGGGCTTGGCGCGCAGGGAGCTGCCGCCCCAGTAGAGGGCGAGGGCGCCGAGGAGGAGGGCGACGTAGGGCCAGCCGAGGAGGACGAAGAAGACGGCCCACATGCCGGACAGCAGGGCGTAGCGGGCGCGGCGCTGGGCCGGGTCGGTGGGGTCCCAGCGCTGCTTGCTCGTACCGCCGCCGCCCCGGCCCTCCGGCCCCGCGCCGGGGCGCTCGCCGAAGCCGCCG
>NZ_WWKH01000623.1:0-1166 GCF_009865595.1 Streptomyces sp. SID1328
CCGGTGTGGGCGGCGCGGCCCTCGTCGCCGGTGAGGGAGGCGGCGTCCCGCAGGGCGGCGTTGCGGGCGTCCAGCATCTCCCGGGTGGTAGGGGTGACGAAGGTGCCGCCGGTGGTGGCGAGGGCCTGGTTGGTCTCCACGAAGTCCCGGGTGATCCGCTCGTACGCGGCGAACGCCTCGGTGTGGTCCGCCCGCGCGGCCAGCTCACCGGCGAGCACGTAGGCGCCGACCAGGGAGACGCTGGAGCCCTGGCCCGACAGGAACGAGGTGGCGTGGGCCGCGTCGCCCGCGAGCGCCACGCGCCCCGACGACCAGGCGGGCATGTGGATCTGGCTCACCACGTCGAAGAACAGGTCGTCGGCCTCCCGCATCGCGGCCACCAGCCGGGGGACGTGCCAGCTCTGCTCCGGGAAGCGGGACGCGACCAGCTCCCGCTGCGCCTCGGGGTTCCGGAAGGCGTCGTACGGCGGCACCTCCTGGGTGAAGGTGAGGAAGCCGTGCATGCGGTCGCTCGGCTCGTGCGCGTACAGGACGGCGGCCCGGCCGGGGGCGTTCCAGATGACGCCCTCGCGCTCCAGGCCGAAGTCGTTGGCGAGGGTGAAGCCGGCGAAGGTGTGGCCGAGGTAGCGGTGGTACTTCTCCTCGGGTCCGAAGACCAGGCCGCGGGTGTTGGAGTGCAGTCCGTCGGCGCCTATGACCAGGCCGAAGGAGCGGCGGGTGCCGCTGACGAAGACGACGTCCACCCGGTCCCCGCGGTCGTCCAGGGTGGCGATGGAGTCGTTGAACATGAACTCGACCCGGCCGCGGATCGGGGTCTGCAGGGCGTCGGCCAGGTCGCCCCGGCGCACCTCCAGGTCCTGGCCCTCGACGCCGCCGGTGACGGACTCGGGGCGGATGGCGGCGATCAGGGCGCCGTCCGTGTCCACGAAGGAGAGCCGCTGCGAGTCCACGTGCGCCTCGCGCAGCCGGGGCAGCAGGCCCATACGGTCGACGACCTCGCGGGCGGTGCCCCGGATGTCGATGGCGTAGCCGCCGCCCCGAACCGCGGGGGCCTTCTCGACGACGGTGACCTCGAAGCCGTAGCGGTCGAGCCAGTAGGCGAGGGCGGGGCCGGCGATGCTGGCGCCGGAGATGAGGACGGTGCGGGGGGTGGAGGGGGTCACGGC
>NZ_WWKH01000624.1:0-4362 GCF_009865595.1 Streptomyces sp. SID1328
TCGGCGAGGTGGTCCTGGCGCACGCCAAGTCCGTGCTCTCCTCGATGGACTCGCTGCGGCAGGCCGTGGACGAGATGAACGGCCTGGTCCGGGGCAAGCTGGTCGTCGGCATGGTCACCGCCTGCACGGTCCAGCCGCTGTTCGACGCGCTGTCCGGCTTCCATCTCGCCCACCCCGGCGTCGAGATCAGCCTGCTCGAGGACGATTCCGCCAAGCTGGTCGAGTACGTCCGCGAAGGCACCGTCGACCTGGCGCTGATCGGCGCCGCCCACCGGGCGCCGGACGACCTGGACGGCTGGCAGGTGATCAGCGAGCCGATCGTCGCCGCCGTGCCGCACGAGCATCCACTGGCCGAAAAGGACGGGGTCACCCTCGCCGAACTGAGCGCCTTCCCGCTCGTCTGTCTGCCCGAGGGGACCGGTATCCGGGCAACGCTGGACGAGGCTTCCGCCGCGCTGGGCCTCACGCCCACCATCGCGCTCCAGGCGAGTGCGCCCGGCGCGGTGATGCAGCTGGCCGAGCGGGGCCTCGGGGTCGCGGTGCTCTCCGAGTCGATGACCGGCCATCAGAAGGGGCTCAAGACCGTCGCCATCACCGACGCCGACGTCCCCGCGGTACTCGCCCTGATCTCCGCGCCCACCAAGAGCCCCGCCCTGCGCGAACTGCTCCTGCACTGCCGGCAGTCCTTCGGTGAGCCGGCTCCGACGCAGGTCGCCTCGATGAGCGGCGCGGGACCTAACCACACGGAAGCGGGCCCGTCGGCAGCCGACGGGCCCGCTCGCGTGTACCGGACTCAGCTCTCCGCGGCCACCGGCGACTGACCGGGAGCGTCGTTCGTCGCGGGCTTCGGCTGCTGGGCCGCCTGGAAGTCGGCGGGCCGGATCAGCACCAGGGCCAGCACACCGCCGAGCAGGGCCAGACCGGCCGACACGGCGAGCAGGGTGTTCAGGCCGTCCACGAACCCGGTCGTGGCGATCTGCTGCACCTTCTCCCCGTACTGCTCCGGCACCAGCCGCACCGCCTCACCGGTCTCGCCGCCCCGCGTCAGCGCGGCCAACTGGTCGCTGCGGCCTGCCAGTTCCGGCACCCCGCGCAGTCCGTCGCGGAAGCGGTCGCTGATGACACCGGCGAAGGTCGAGCCGAGCACCGCGACACCCGCGCTCACACCGAGCTGACGGAAGGTGCCGTTCACACCCGACGCCATGCCGGAGCGGGAGAAGTCCACGACGCCCACGGCCGTGGAGGCCAGGGGCGGGTTCACCAGACCGGCGCCGACACCGCCCAGCACCAGACCGGGGATGAAGTGCTCCCAGCCGCTGGACTCGGTGATCCCGCTCATCAGCAGCAGCGCGGCACCGACCAGCAGCAGCCCGACGCCGATCATGTAGCGGGGCTGCACCTTGGCGCTGAGCCGCCCGGCGATCAGGGAGGCGACCAGCATCGACAGCGAGGCGGTGAGCAGGCGCAGACCCGTCTCCAGCGAGGAGTAGTTCAGCGCCTCCTGGAAGTAGATCGCCAGGAACAGGAACATCGCGAACAGCGAGCCGTTCATGGCGAACGCGGCGATGGAACCGCCGACGAAGGTGGGAATGCGGAACAGCCTCAGGTCGAACATCGGCTGCTCGGACTTCGCCTCCACCAGCAGGAAGGCGAGCAGCAGCGCCGCGCCCACCACCAGACCGGTCACCGCGCGGCCGTCGCTCCACTCGGTCTCACCGGCGCGGATGAGACCGTAGACCAGGGTGGCGAGGCCGCCGGTGAGCAGGACGAAGCCGGGCCAGTCCAGCTTGCGGGCGAACGGCGACTTCGACTCGTCCACGCGCAGCGCGATGATCAGGGCCACGATGACGCCGATCGGCACGTTGACCAGGAAGATGCCCCGCCAGCTGATGCCGCTGGAGATCAGGCCGCCGGCCACCGGGCCGATGGCGGAGGCGAGGCCGGTGACCATGCCCCACACACCGAACGCCATGCCGCGTTCCTTGCCCTGGAAGCTGCCGGCGAGCAGCGCCAGACCGGTGGCGAACATGACCGAGCCGCCCACGCCCTGGAGCACCCGGGACATGATCAGCATCAGCGGCGACTGGGCCACCCCGCACAGCAGCGAGGCGACCGTGAACAGGGCCACGCCGATCGCGTAGAGACGCTTGCGCCCGAACCGGTCGGCCAGCGTGCCGCTCGTCAGCAGGAAGGAGGCCAGCGCCAGCGCGTAACCGTCGATCACCCACTGGAGGTCGGCGAAGCTGGCGTTCAGGTCGCGCTGCACATCGGGCATGACGACGTACACGATGGTGGTGTCCAGCAGGAGCATGAACGTCCCGCCGCACACCCCCAACAGGGTCCACCATTTCTTTTCCATCATCGTTCCTTCTGCTGTTCCGAGCGGTCGGCCGCGGCCCGTCAGCGGGGGCCGGGGGAGGGGTTCGGCGGGATGTTGTGGTTCAGCCGGAAGAGGTTTCCGGGGTCGTGGGCGGCCTTGATCCGGCCGAGGCGCGCGTAGTCGCCGGGTTCGTACGCCCGGCGCACCTGGTCCGGGGTGGCGGCGGCGCCGTAGAGGAAGTTCAGGTTGCGGCCCGTGGTGAGCGGGGACAGGGCGTCGGTGAGCCGGGTGTGCGCGGCGCGGACGGTGTCGGCGGTGTCGTCGGTGACCCGGTCGAGCACCGCGAGCAGATAGCGGGCCGAGCGGTGGCCGACGGAGTTCGGCACACGCGGCGGCCGGGCCAGCGCACCGCCCAGATGGCGCACCTCGATGATGCTGGTGATCGGTGCGTCCGGCCCGGAGAGGTCCAGTACGGTACGCACCGCGCCCGCGTCCAGCCCGGAGAGCATCGCGTTGGTCCCGACGTACGCGGCCGGTGCCACCGGGTCGTTGTGGATGGAACCCGACTCGGTGTACGGCAACTCGCGCACCGAGTCCGCCAGCCGGGGTCCGAGCGCCCGCAGCGGGGCGACCAGCCGCTCCCCGTGGGCCGCGTCGCCGAGGTAGGCGATCCGGACGTGCACCACGTACCGCCCGCGCAGCGGCGGGGGCAGGGTCGGTGCGTCGGGCAGCGGGACCAGGGCCAGGGAGGAGGTCATCTCTTCGGGGACCGTCTCCGTCCAGCGCAGGTACGCGTCGAGGACGCGCTCTGCGGAGGCGCCGTCGAAGAACAGGCCGCCGCCGTAGAGCCCGGCCACCGGGACCAGCTCGACTTCGAGGCCGGTGACCAGGCCGAAGTTGTCGCGGCCGCCGCGCAGCGCCCAGAACAGGTCGGGGTCGCTGTCGGCGGTGACCTCGCGGGGCCGGCCGTCGGCGGTGACGCACTCCACGCGCCGGACGTGGTCGGCGGCGTACCCGAACTTGCGGGCCAGCAGGCCGATTCCGCCCCCCAGGGTGTAGCCGACCGCGCCGACGTCAGGGGCGCTGCCGCTGAGCGGGGCCAGACCGTGCGGCGCGGCCGCCTCGACGACCTGCTTCCACCGCACGCCCGCGCCCAGGAAGGCCGTACGGGCTGCCGGGTCGACGCGCACCTCGGTCATCCGGCGGGTGCTGACGAGGACCCCGGTGCCGGCGGGCAGCGCGGGCGCGTGCCCGGTGGCCTGCACGCCCACCGGGAGGTCGCGCGCGGCGGCGAACTCCACCGCGAGCTGGACGTCCTTGGGCTCGGCCGCGCCGACGACGAGCGCCGGGCGGTGCGGCCGATGGGTCTGGTAGCGGGCGCGTTCCTCGTCGTAGCCGTCCTGGCCCTCGGCGAACAGCGCACCGCCGACGCGCTCGGCCAGTTGCCGGGCGGCCGCACTCAGGTCCTCGCGCGCGGTGGGCGGTTCGGGGCGAGCGGGCACGGTCCGTTCCTTTCGTCGAGGGACGACAGCGCCGCTGACGGGGGTCGCTGCGGCACTGCCGTCCCAGTCATGGTCCCGACGATGCGATCAGAAGTCCAAGACCTAGTTTTTCTGGGATGCCGAACTTTTGGTTATGGATCAGCGGTGACCGCCACGGCCAGCGCGAACGCCGGTACCGCCAGCTCCCCGACCAGCGCGTACCGGTCACCGGCCCGCGCCCACAGGCGCCCGTCGCGGAGGCCGAGCCGCACCCGCCAGAACAGCCCGCCATGGGCGTCCACACAGTCCGAGAGCGCCTTGAAGGCGGCCTCCTTCGCGGCGAACAGCCGCCGCAGGCCCGGCGGATCGCCCCGGGGCCACAGCTCGGCCCGCTCCCGCTCGTCCAGCAGGAAGCGGTGCAGTCCGAGGTCCGGGCAGCGCGGCTCCAGGTCCACGCCCACCCCGCGTGCGCCGGGCGCGACGGCGGCCACCGCCAGCGCGGTGCTGTGGGTCACCGAGGCCGGGAACCCCGCCGGACACACCGGCGCCCCGCTGTACGCG
>NZ_WWKH01000625.1:0-544 GCF_009865595.1 Streptomyces sp. SID1328
AACCCGGAAGCTAAGCCTCACAGCGCCGATGGTACTGCAGGGGGGACCCTGTGGGAGAGTAGGACGCCGCCGAACAATCTTTGGAGGACCCCTGGTCCCAGCGTTCAGCTGGGACCAGGGGTCCTTTTGTTTTTACAATGCTTGTGGTACCCGAAGACAGGAGTCACCCGATGTCCACCAACTCTCCCGACGACCGACCGGAGCGCGATCAGCGGCGACGGGACAGTGGTGACCGCGGTGATCGTGGCGGCTACCGCGGCGACCCGCGTCGGTCCAACGACCGTGGCGACGACCGTCGTGGCGGCGACCGTCCCTCCTTCCGCCGCGACGACCGCGGTGGTGACCGTGGTGGCGATCGCGGCGACCGTGGCGGTTTCCGCCGCGATGACCGTCCGTCATTCCGCCGCGACGACAGCCGTGGTGGCGACCGTGGCGGTTTCCGTGGCCGTGACGACCGTGGTGGCGACCGCCCGTCGTTCCGTCGCGACGAGCGTTCCGGCGACCGTCCGTCCTTCCGCCGCGATGACAGCCGTGGTGGGGACCG
>NZ_WWKH01000626.1:0-368 GCF_009865595.1 Streptomyces sp. SID1328
CCGCCCGTCCCGCTCCGGGCGAGCCCGGGCGCCGCGAGCGCGAGCACCGCGCCCGCAGCGCGGCCGGGGCGTACGTCGAGCAGGTTGGCGGTGTGCGCGGCGCCCGCGATGACGACACCCGCGAGCAGCCGGTCCAGCGGCCGCTCCTTCAGCAGACTCCCGGCGGCCAGCGCGGCGGCGGAGATGCCGAACAACTTGACCGCGCCGGAGGTGACTTCGCCGGTGCGCAGGGCGCCGAGGTGGGCGCTGAAGCCCCGGCGGGGGTCGTCGGCGCCCGCGATGTCGTCGTAGGCGCCGCAGGCTCCGGCGGCCAGTACGGCGAGCCCGGCCGCCGGGTGGACCCGGGCGGCGGCGAGCGCGGTGGCGGC
>NZ_WWKH01000064.1:0-4031 GCF_009865595.1 Streptomyces sp. SID1328
ACGGGACGCCCGGCTGGGGCGGCGGCGGGGCGTACCAGCCCGGCTGGCCCTGGCCCGGCACCGGCATCGGGGGCTGCACACCGGGCGGCAGCGGCTGCTGGAGCCCGGAGCGCTGGTCCACGGTGGAGCGGTAGTCGACGACGCCCTGCGTCATCCGCATGTACGCCTCCTCCAGCGACGCCTGGTGCGGCGACAGCTCCCACAGCCGTACGTCCGCCTCGTGCGCCAGGTCGCTGATGCGGGGGAGTGCCAGCCCGGTCACCCGGAGCGCGCCGTCCAGCTCGGGCAGCACATGGCCGCCCGCCTCGGTCAGCGCCGAGGTCAGCTTCTCCCGCTGCTGCGGCTCGGTGTCCGGGGTGCGCACCCGCGCGAAGTCGGCGGAGTTGGCGGAGATGAAGTCGGTCACGCTCATGTCGGCGAGCAGTTGGCCCCGCCCGATCACGATCAGATGGTCGGCGGTCAGCGCCATCTCGCTCATCAGGTGCGAGGAGACGAAGACCGTACGGCCCTCCGCTGCGAGCGCCTTCATCAGGTTGCGGACCCAGAGGATGCCCTCGGGGTCGAGGCCGTTGACCGGCTCGTCGAACAGCAGCACCTGCGGGTCGCCCAGCAGGGCGGCCGCGATGCCGAGGCGCTGGCCCATGCCGAGCGAGAAGCCCTTGGAGCGCTTGCGGGCCACTTCCTGGAGCCCGACGACCCCGAGCACCTCGTCCACCCGGCGGGCCGGGATGCCGGAGAGCTGGGCGAGGCTGAGCAGATGGTTGCGGGCGCTGCGGCCGCCGTGCACCGCCTTGGCGTCGAGCAGCGCGCCGACCTGGCGGGCCGCGTTGGGCAGCTTGCGGTACGGGTAGCCGCCGATGGTCACCGAGCCGGAGGAGGGGTTGTCCAGCCCGAGGATCATCCGCATGGTCGTCGACTTGCCGGAGCCGTTGGGCCCGAGGAAACCGGTCACCGCGCCGGGACGCACCTGGAAGGAGAGGTCGTGCACGGCGGTCTTGTCGCCGTACCACTTGGTCAGGCCAACAGCCTCGATCATGCTCCGCACCCATCGGAAGGTTCAGGACAGCGTGGCGCGTGCCCCCGTAAGGGTTAGGAGGATAACCGGGCCGGAGCGGTTCCGCTCAAGAGAAAGTAAAGCCAAAGGCTCACGGCGCGTGTCCGGTCACCGCCGAGAGCGGCCGAAGCCCTCTGCCGCGTCGGCGGCAGAGGGCTTCGCCCGCGCTCAGCGGGAATGCGCCCCGGGACGTTACCGGGTCTGCTGCGCCGGCACGCCGCGGCCCGCGGTCTCGTCCTCCACCGGGGAACCGGCGGCGGCGACCGCGGCACCCGTCAGCGTGGCGAGCATCTCGCGGACGTTGGTGAGCTGGGCGTTGATGCTGTCGCGGCGGTTGGTCAGCGCCGCCAGCTCCCGCTCGGACTCCGAACGGATGCGGTCCGCCTTGGCGTTGGCGTCGGCCACGATGTCCTCGGCCTGACGCTGCGCCGTCTCCACCGTCTGGCGCGCACGGCGGTCGGCGTCGGTGCGCAGCTTCTCCGCCTCCAGACGGAGCTGCTCGGCGCGGTGCTCGATCTCCGCGAGCCGCTTCTCCGCCTTCTGCTGACGCGACGCCAGGTCCCGCTCGGACTGCTCGCGGCGCTTGGCGAGGTTGGTCTCGAAGTCGGCGGCGGCCTGCGCGGCCTTGGCGCGGGTCTCCTCGAAGAGGGCGTCGGCCTCCTCGCGCTTGGACTGCGCGTCCTTCTGCGCGTCGGCGCGGAGCTGTGCCGCCTCGCCCTTGGCCTTCTCGACGATCCGGACGCCCTCGTCCTCGGACTTCGCCTTGCGCTCGGCGGCGAACGACTCCGCGTCGTTGCGCACCTGCTGGGCGGCCGACTCGGCCAGCTCACGGTGCTGTTCGGAGGCGCGGCGGGCCTCCTCGCGCAGGTCCTTCGCCTCCTCCTCGGCAAGGCGCAGGATCTTCTCGACCCGCGCGCCCAGACCCGCGTACGACGGCTCCGCGTCGGTGATCTGGGCCTGGGCGTTCTGCGTTTCGAGGTGGAGCTCCTCGATGCGCTTCTCCAGTGCGGTGATCCGGGAGAGCGCGCTGTCACGGTCGGAGACGAGCTTGGAGATGCGTTCGTCCACCTGAGCACGGTCGTATCCACGCCGCACTAGCTCGAAGCCGTAGGGGGAAGTGTCGCTCATGGGGTTCCTGTCGAATGAGACCGGTGAGGTGATAGAGGGAATCCTAGGCGCCGAAGCGGTGTGTCATCGCGCGGATACGTTTTTGGTCTGGAGAATGACACCTCTTTCGGGTGGCCGACCCCCCGAAACTTGCCATGCTCACTCCTAAGCGTCGGAGTTCTTGCCCCCCGACCGGGGCGGACCCACCGTGGCTCCCGCCTTGACCGCGCCGTCCTTGCCCGCCGGACCCTCGAACGACTCCAGCGCCTCCAGCACGTCCTGCACCCGCGAGATCTCGGTGTTGATGTCCTCGCGGCGGCGCACCAGGATCTCCAGCTCGCGCTTGCCCTCCTCGACCGTGCGCCGCGCCTCGCGGATCGCCTCGGCCTTCAGGTCCTCGGCCTCCTTGACGAGCCTGGTCTTCTTCTGCTCGGCCTCCTTGAGCAGACCCTCCGCCTTCTTCACGGCGGCGATCCGCACCTTGCCCGCCTCGGAGTTGGCCTCCGACACCAGTTCCTTGGCCTTCGCCTGCGCCTCGGCGAGCTGCTCCTCGGCCGCCTTGATCAGCGCGTCGCAGCGCTCGCCCGTCGACTTCATCGTCTCGGCCGCCTCCCGGCGGGCCCGCTCGTGCAGCTCCTCGATCTCCGAGGTGACCCGCTGGCGCAGCTCCTCGGCCCGCTCCCGG
Source organism: Streptomyces sp. SID1328 (assembly GCF_009865595.1). Classification (NCBI taxonomy): domain Bacteria; kingdom Bacillati; phylum Actinomycetota; class Actinomycetes; order Kitasatosporales; family Streptomycetaceae; genus Streptomyces; species Streptomyces sp. SID1328. The sequence continues at coordinate 2,847 of NZ_WWKH01000064.1, forward strand.
ATCGCGGTCGCGTCCCGGCGCGCGCCGACCAGCAGCTCGTCGGCGTCCGTACGGGCCTTCTCCACACGGGAGTTGCCCGCCACCGTCGCCTCGGCCACGATCCGCTCGGCCTCGGTGCGGGCCGCGCCCACCATCGAGTCGGCCTGGCCCTCCGCGTCCGCGGTGGTCTTCTGCGCCTGCTGCCGCGCCTCCGCGAGCAGCTTGTCCGCCTCGGCCGCCGTCTCCGAGATGAGGGTGTCGACCTGCTCGGCCGCCTCCGAGCGCCGCTTGTTGGCCTCGCTGCGCGCCTCGTCCAGCGTCCGTTCGGCCTCCTCGCGCGCGGAGTTGGTCAGCCGCTCGGCCTCCGTCTCGGCCTCGGACCTGACCCGCTCGGCCTCGGCGCGCATCCGCTCCGCGTGCCGCTGCGCCGTACCGACCGTCTCCGCCGCCTCGGCGCGCAGCCGCTCGGCGTCGTCGGTCGCGTCCGCGATCAACTGCTCGGCGCCCGCCACCGCTTCGGCGCGGACCCGCTCCGCCTCCGCGGCGGTCTCGTTCTGGAGCCGCTCCGCCTCGGAACTCGCCTCGGTGATGAGGGTGTCGGCCTGCGTCGCCGCGTCCGACCTGATGCGGTTGGCGTCCTCGCGGGCGTCCGCCCGGGTCCGGGACGCGGCCTGGTCGGCCTCCGCCAGCTTGTCCGACGCCTCCGTACGCACCCGCTGCGCGTACTCGGCGGCATCCGAGCGCAGCCGCTCCGACTCCTGGGCCGCCTCGGCGACCGTGCGCTCGGCGAGCGCCTTGGCCGCCTCGGACTCCTCGGCCGCCTCCCGGCGCAGCCGCGTCGCGTCCTCGCTCGCCCGCTCCCGCTCGGCGTAGGCGTCGGTGCGGACCCGGTCCGCCTCCTCCTCGGCCTCCCGCCGGGTACGGTCCGCCGCGTGCTCGGCGGCCGAACGCAGCCCGGCGATCTCCTCCTGCGCCTGCTCGTGCAGCCCGCTGACGGAGTCCCGTACCTGCGCCGCGTGGGCCTCGGCGGCGGACACCATCTCGGTGGCCCGGCGGTCCGCCTCCTCCACCAGCCGGGTCGCCTCGGCCTGCGCCTCCTCCACGCGGGTGCGCGCCGCGGCCAGCAGCTCCTCGCTCTGCTCACGGGCCCGCTCGCGCTCCTGGTCCGCCTCCTCGCGGGCGGCACCGAGCAGCTCCTCCGCCTCG
>NZ_WWKH01000627.1:0-26287 GCF_009865595.1 Streptomyces sp. SID1328
TTCGTCTACGCCGGCATCAACGTCACCGACACACCCCTGTTCAGCGGCACCCGCGGCGCCCAACTCGCCGGACGCGCCACCCTCATCACCTGCGGCCCCCTCCCCGCCCGACACGGCACCCGCCAACCCTTCCGCGACGTCATCACCGACATCGAAAACGCCCTCGACCTCGAACAACACAAACCCGGCACCCTCCCCCGCCACGCCCCCTACCTCCACCAGCGCACCGCCGGCCGCATCGGATCCCTCACCAGACTTATCCGCCAAGCCGCCATCACCGCCATCTGCGACGGCACCGAACGCATCACCAAGCAATCACTCGAAGCCGTACGACTCGACCACCTCGCCGAAACCCACCACCGCCCCACACGACGGCGCTAACCCCACCCACCGAACAGGCAAAACAGCCTGACCAGCACAAACACCAAACGAGCCTTTACACGCTGGCGAAACCCACAACGAACCCGGTCCCACTCAGCGCACACGACACAACCCCAGCTCACACCCCGAACTGCGCTGGAACCGTGCACCCGGCCTCTCTCAACGAACCCCCAACACCCCAGACCAGCAAGCCCGCGACACACCAACAAACCCCCCTCCGAGCGTCACGACCACTGGAAGAGAGGATCCCGTGCATCTAGGGCCCGCCCTCATGAGTCCCCCCGCTGCATTCGCACATCTCCAACCTGGCGTAACGCACCTGACACAGCCTCAATGCCGGGTTGATGTCCTTCGCAGCGCAGCACGACCGGAGACGAGGTGGGGGGCATGAACGACGGCGGTAATGCAGACGCCATCCGGCAGAGCGTGGTCCCTGCCCCGCGCGGCGCGGAGCTTCCGCTGCCGCCCGCCGCCTTATCGGGCGGTCCGCAGGACGGTGACATCGCCGACGGCTTGGAGGAGGCGTAATGGTCCGTGTACGACGGCGCCGCGTCAAAGGCCACAGTGGGGCAGATCCTCACTCGGCTGCCGCGCATCGTGCGCCAGATCGGTCAGCTGGCGTGGACCGTAGACCGAACCGCGACCATCTCAGTCGTGGTCTTGCAGCTGGCGTCAGCCGCGATGACTGCGTTCGGGCTCATGGCCTCCGTAGCCGTACTGCGGGAGCTGTTCGCCGAGGGGCCAACCCCAGACCGGGTGCGGGCGGCCATCCCCCAAATCCTCGTCGTGGTCGGCTCCATGGCCGTCCGGGCTCTCTTTGAGGCGGGCGTAGCTGTCTCGCAGGCCCGGGTGACACCGAGGATCCGCACGGCGCTGGAGTGCGAGTTCCTCACCCTGACCGCTCATGTGCGGCTGGAGGTAGTCGACGACGCGGACTGGCACGACGAGGCATATCGGGCCAACGACCGAGGTTTGTTCTACGCCAGGCAGATTGTCGGCCAGGTGGTCTCCCTGGCCGCCGCATTGCTCGGACTCGTGGGCACCGCCGGTGTCCTGGGCGTCCTCCACCCGGCCTTGTTGCCCCTGCTTCTGCTGTCGGTGCTGCCGGTCGGCGCGGCGGCCGTTCGCAGCGCCAGGGCACGCTTCCACTCCTTCAAGCGGTGGAACACCCTGCAGCGCAGAGTGCGGGTCTTCTCCTGGCTGTTACTGGAGAGGGACGCCGCCGCTGAGCTCCGCTCGGACACCACCCAGGGCGCGCTGTTGGACGAGCACTACCGGCTGACGAGCTGGATCGCCGAGGAGGACACCCGCCTGGGCGTGAGCTCGGCTGGGTTGACCCTGGCAGGCCGGGCCGTCGGCGGGATCGGCACTGGCATCACCTACACGGCGCTTGGCGCCATGCTGATCGCGGGCTGGCTGCCCCTGGCCGCGGGCGCGGGCGCGGTCCTCGCCATCCAGGCCGCCCAATCCTCGCTGACCCGGCTCGTTGATGCTTCCCACCTGGTTTACGAGCACGCCATGTGGGTGGACGACCTTCTCGCATTCCAGGAACGCTGCCGCACCCTCCAGCCGCGCCGCAGCGGGCTGCCCGCCCCCGAGACGGTGAAGACAATCTCTCTGGAGGACGTGTCCTTCAGCTACCCGGGCAAGGACACCCCGGCGCTCAACGGCATCTCCTTGACGCTACATGCCGGTCAGACGGTGGCGTTCGTCGGCGTCAACGGCTCCGGCAAGTCCACCTGCGCACGGCTCCTCGCCGGGTTGTACGAGCCCCAGGACGGGGGCACCGTCAGTTGGAACGGCGTGAACGTGCTGGACATGGACGCCGAGTCGTTGCAGGCTCGGGTGGGCTGCGTGCTCCAGGATCCGGTGCGGTTCCCGTTCAGTGCTCTGGCCAACCTGACGGTCTCCCGGGGCACCCTCACCGAGGCCGACCCCCAGCGGGCGTTGGACGCTGCGCGGGCCTCCGGCGCCGAGCAGGTCATCGCCGGACTGCCCGGCCGGTGGGAGGCGCTGTTGTCCAAGCGGTTCCGCGGAGGTCAGGAACTGTCCGCCGGCCAGTGGGCGAAGGTCGCCGTCGCCCGCGGCCTGTACAAGAACGCTCCCGTCCTGCTGCTGGACGAACCCACCGCCAGCATGGACCCCCGGGCCGAGCACGCCGTGTACGAGGCGGTCCTGCGGGACAACCCGCGCCCTGATCAGATCACGGTGCTCATCTCCCACCGCCTGGCAAGCGTCGTCGCCTGCGACCGCATCTTCGTCTTCGACGGCGGCCGCATCATCGAGAACGGAACCCACCAGGAGCTGATGGATCTCTGCGGCGAGTACGCCGCCATGTTCACTCTCCAGGCCGCCGGCTACCGCGCCGAGGCCGGGGAGACGCCGTGATGCCCGCACAGGCACACCCCCGTCCCGCGCCCGAGCCGGCCGGCGTCTGGCCGAAGAACTCCGCCAGCCACCGCCTGGGCACCAACTGCCCCATGTGCGCGAACGGCTTCCCCGCCGACGATTCGCCGCCGACGACATCGGCTGGGGCCTTGGTGGGACGGAAGGACCCGCCGGAGCCGATCGTCCCCTGCACCCGTGCCGCGATCGAGGGCATCAGGGCCGGCCGCTCCTGCAGCGAGCTGGGGTGTGCCCCTTCACGCGCCGCGCGGGGACGCCTGCTGCAGGCGTTGCGGGCCCGTGCCTGACCTCATGCCCGCTGCGCCGGCGGCATGCTGTCGACCGCGTCAGGAAGAGGACCGTCATGTCTGCTGACCTGTCCCCCATGACAGGTGCCCGCCGCGTCGCGATGGTGGAGCGTCTCGAGGCCGAGGGCGTGCTGACTGACGTCCGGCTGCGCGAGGCGCTTCTGTCGGTGCCGAGGGAGGTGCTCCTTCCCCACGCGTACGTACGGGTGAGCGATCCGGGCGTCGAGCCGATCGAGTGGCGCCTGCTCGACGGCGCGTACCCGGACGACCGGGCCGAATGGCTCGACCTGATCCACAGCGGTGATTCGGTCCTGCTGCAGCGCGACGGGGAGCAGCTCGACGCCCTTCTACGCGGGCCGGTAACCGGCGGGCACATGACGTCGATGTCGACCTACGGCCAGGCCACCGTCGAGGCCCTTCAGACGCTGCAACTGGCGCCTGGGCAGCGGTACCTGGAGCTCGGCCCGGGGCCGGGGGTCTCTCTCGCGCTCGCCGCCGCCGTCACCGGCCCCCGCCTCGCCTTCGGCGTCGAACGGGACGGCCGCATGGTCGCCTTCGCTCAGCACAACCTCGACCGGCTCGGTCTGGGCGCCACGGTCGTGGAGGGCGACGCTCTCCACGGGCACCCGGCGGGAGGAATGTTCGATCGGATTCACTCCGGCATCGGCGTGCCCTGCGTCCCGCCTGCGTGGGTGGAACAACTCGCGCCGGGTGGTCGGCTGCTGACGACGCTCACCACCCGCACCCCGAGCTGGCCCGGACAGCTCCTGGCCACCCGGACCGGGGCCAGCGAGATCGAGGCAGTGCTGCAAGGGCGGCCGCGCGGATACCGGCCCATGCTCGGCTACCGGTGGATCAACGCCGTGACAATGCGGCCTCGGATCACGGCCGACCCCGGCGTACCGCGCCCGACCCGGCTCGCGCCGCCGCCGGACGACGCGTACGGCTTCTGGCTCGCGGCCGCCTACCTGGCGCCCGGGCTCGTCCGCGACTTCCAGGCAGAGACGATGACGATCGCCGCCCCCGACGAGGACTCCTGGGCAGTCGCCTGCCCCGCCAAGGGCACCGTCCGTGTCCACGGGCCCCGTGACGTGTGGGCCGAGCTCGAGGACGTGCACGCCCGCTGGGTCCTGGCCGAACGGCCCGACAGGTACCGGGTGACCATGCCGGAAGGCGGCGGGCCGCAGCACGTCACCTCCGGCACCGGCCTGCGCGCCCTGAAGTGGGTCCTGCCTCCGCTCGCGCCGGTGCCCCACCAACTAATCGCCCCCTGCCCGTCCGAGCACCCCTCGGAGAAAGCCCTGTGAGCCTGTTCCACTCCACGGCGGACGCCTACAGGCGGCACCGCCCCGGCCTCCCCGACGAAGCCGTCCACCTGCTCGCTCGTCGGCCGAGATGTGCCCAGTGAGCGACGGCGAGCGGCCCACGGTGCCGGTAAACGTGCACTTGATGGCCGTCCCCGAGGGGAGAAGGGGCCGTAAGTGCGGTCCTCTCACGCACGCCGAGGAGGCGGCACGATGAGCACCGCACCACCAGCACCGGGCCGGGACAGCCGCTCCCTGCCCGCCGCGTACTGGGAGCCGCTCTGGGCAGGCGGCCGCCGCTACCGGCAGGTGTGCACGGCCGAAAAACAGCTGATGGCCGAGCACCTGGCCCCCGGCAAGGGCCGCCCCGCCCTCGACATCGGCAGCGGCGCCCCGGCCCGCCACCTCCACCACGAGCTCGGCTACCAGGCGCCGGTATCGACTGCTCCCCCAGCGCGGTCGCACTCGCCGCCGCCCCCGACATCAACCCCGGACCCGGCCCGGGGCCGGCCTGGCAGTGCCTGGACATCACCACCGTCGACCTCAACGTTCTTGCGCAACTGGCTTATGCCCTCATCACCTGCCGCCTGGTCTACCGGTGGATCGACGGCAAGCCGGCCTTCCTCGACCGGATTCGGCACATCCTCGCGCCCGGTGGAGTCTTTCTGGGGCGTCACCGAGATCGCCGGCCGCCGCACGACCACCAACCCGGCCCTCCGGAGTCTCGGGATCTCCTCCTTGGACGCCGAGCTGCTGACGACCGGCTGGTCCTGCGACGGACCGCCGACCTCGACGTCCTGCGCTGCTACGCCCTGCGGCCATGACCCCCGTGAACAGAAGGAAGCATCCGGTGCCAGACATCGAAAACCGCACCCGAGAGGTCTGTGTCTCCTACTGTGGCACCCGCTCGGATGCCGGGGCGCTCCAGCAGGAGGTGGCACTGTGAACGCGCTGGTGAACGATCGCCGCTTCGCCGCCACGACGTTCTTGGTGGTCGATTTCGAAGGCCTCACCCCGGCGGACCGGCCTGCCGAGCCGATCGAGGTCGCGGTGCTGGCCCTGCGCCCCGTAGGCGACTGGTTGGTGGAGGCCGGCCGGTTCGAGGAGCTGATGCGGCCGCCAGCCGACGTTTCCGTGACCGCGCGGGACGTCCAGCTCAAGGGCATCACCCAGCAGATGCTCTCCACGGCACGCCCGACCACCGAAGTGCTGGCGCGGCTCGACGCCCACCTGACCGTGCCGTCGTACCGGCTGGTCGGGAGTGATGTCACAGATCAGGCACAACCCAAACCCTCAGGAGTCCCCGCGCCTGCGACGACGGAGCGCCCGCCGGGCCAGCGTCTTGCTGCCGTTGAAGAAGTCGTTGAACCGGTCCAGTCCCCAGACGGCTCGGAGGACGAGCGGCCGCAGCAGCAGCGACATCGACGGCGGGTACTTCGAGGCGTCCGACCATATGCCGGCGAGGTCGTCCGGCATCTCACCGTCGACGATGTAGTCGGCGAGCTGATGGGCCACGTACGGCACCTGACAGAGGCCGTGGCCGTTGCAGGCCATCGAGTAGAAGACGTTGTCACCCACCTGCCCGGCGATCGACAGCCAGTCCGGGCTGATGCCGATCCAACCGCCCCAGGCCCGCTCGATGGCCACGTCGGACAGCGACGGGAACCGATTGGCCAGATCCTTCCCCATGTCCTGCACGACGACGGGGTCCGGGACCCGATCCGAGAGCGGGAAGGCCGGGCCTCGCTGCGCCTGGCGGACCCCGCAGACGATGGTGTTGCGCTCGGTGAGCCGGTAGTGGGTCATCAACTGGTGCTGGGTGATGATGCCGGACCGGCTGGTCCAGCCCAGCTCGGCGAGCCGCTCCGGTGCGATGGGTTCCGACTCGATCTCGATGACGTACAGCGGTGTCGCGAGGTTCTTGGGCGTGATGTCCCACTCGCCGCCGTAGACGTTGGTCGCGAGCACCACCTTGTTGGCCCGCACGGTGCCATGCGGTGTCGTGAGTTCGACGGTGCGGCCTGTCCGCCGGACATCGCTCACCCGCGACTGCTCGAAAACCTTGGCCGAGGAGGCGAGCAACGCGCGACGCACACCACGAGCGAGCTTGCCCGGGTTCAGCATCCCGCCGATGGATTCCCGCATACCGCCCACGAAGCCGGCAGGGATGCCGAGTTCCTCTCTGCTGCCGACAGTCCCGCGCCCACCGAAGGCGCGCAGGATCGCCGCCTGAGTGCGCACCCTGAGCATCATGAGGGGTGAGACAGCACCCCACACCAGGCCGTTCGCCACGTAGTCGCAGTCGATGTCGTGCGTCTTGATGAGGTCTTCCACGTAGTGGCCCGCGTGTTCCGCCAGCTTGACCATGACGGGCATTTTCTTCGGGGACTGGAGGCTGAGCATCCGCAGGTCGCCACCCGGCGCTCCGGCGATCTGACCGCCGTTGCGCGAGGCTGAGCCGTAGCCGCAGAACTCCGCCTCCAGCAGGACCACGTCCTGGTCGCGCTCCGCGAGGCGCAGCGCAGCCGCCATGCCGCCCATGCCGCCGCCGATGACGGCGATGTCACAGGTGAGGTCGCCGTCCAGCGCGGGCTGCACGTCGTCCGGCCGGTCGATCCAGCCGGTGAAGTTGATGTATTTCGTGCCGTCGGTCCTCATGCTGTCCTCATTTCGTTCCAGGTAGGGGTGCTTGTGCTGCTTCGTGCTCCGCGTCACGGCATGCGGGGCATGCGCCGCATGCTGGTCCCGAGCGAGGGCCGGGCTGCTCGCCGCTCACCCTTGGCCGCGACCGAGCGGGCCGGGAGGTCTCCCATCGACAGGAGACCGGGACGCGCCTCGACGACGGCGGTGCAGGCATTGACCGCCGCTGCGATCGTGCTGAGGAAGGAATCGAAGCCCACAGAAGAACGGAGGTCGACGACCTGCTCCTCGCCGACGATCCGATAGTCGTCGCCCGCGGCCACCTCATCGGCCGGCTCGAAGAAACCGAACATGATTTCCAGGTCGATCACCACTTCGCCCTTGAGCACGCCCTGGGCGGCATGAGTGACAGCCGCGATCTGCCCCGGTTCGATACACATGTGGTCCCCGACGCGCGGCGAAGTCGTCACCACAGCGGGTTCGATCTCTCCCACGTCCACCGAGTCGAGGTCCCATCCGAGCCCTGCCGCGAGCGCCCCGATGGCCTGCTCGAAGCCGTAGTGCCCGACGACTTCGCCCCGGCTGCGAGCCGTCGTGAACTCGCGCATGGTCAGACCAAGGCCGAACTTCGACAGGATCGCGCCGTAGCGTGACATGTTCGTCCGTCGGCGGATGCGCACGCTCTCCACACGCTGGGTCAGTGCGGTCAGCAGGAGAGGAAGGGTGTCCATCAGGATGCCTGGGTTCGCCCCGCTGCCCAGGACAGTCACACCATGCGCCTTCGCCATGTCGTCGAGCCGTCGGGCCAGGCCGGGATGGCTCTGCCATGGATAGGCCAGCTCTTCGCAGATGCTCAGGACGTTGTACGAACGCTCCAGCAACGGCAGCAGGACGTCGGCCACCCTGTGCAGATTCGAGACGGTCGCCACGATCGCGAGATCGGCGGCGGGCAGGTCGGCCGGGTCGCTCACGACGACGACACCGTTCGTGGCGCCACCGAGCGCATTTCCGAGGTCCTGACCGGCCACACGGGGGTCCTGGTCCACTGCTCCGACGATTTCCACGTCCGCGCGTTGCAGCAAGGAAGAAGCAATGGCCCGGCCAGTGGCACCGAGGCCCACAACGACAGCCTGCTTACTCAAAGTCACTCTCCTGGGCGCCCCGGTCGGCACGCCCACGACACGGTGCTCGGTTACTGAACCTCACCTGCGGCGGTGACCTCGTACCTCACTGTGGCCAGCCACGGCCGCGGTGAGAACGACACTGAGCACCTGTTTCCCGCTGGGTACGGTGCACGGTGCACCGGGCGGTAGCGACCTTGCGCTTTCAGGTAGTCGGCTGTTCGCAGGGCTGTCATGAACCGCGCCGACACGTGGCGGCCTTCCCCGGTCTGACTGGCGGGCGCCATGGGTCGAGTGACGCACCCCGGATGCCGGCGCATCCGAGGTGCGTCACAGGGCGGCCGTCAACAGACGGGGCCACCGAGGAGCCTGCGGGGCTTACGCCGAGGCTCCTTCGACGCCGAGCCGCTGGGCGACCTGCTCGGCGGTGCGCAGACCTGTCAGGACGGCACCGTTCAGGGTTCCGACCCACTCGCCGGCGGTTTCGGTGCCAGACCAGTGGATACGCCCGTGAGGCTCGGTGAGGGCGCTGCCGTAGCTCACGGATGCGTAGGGACCCACAGCGGGGTGGGGGCCACCTGGGGCGAACGGCTCCGCGCCCCAGCAGTGGTCCACGTAGTCGATGGGGGTGCTCGCCTGGGGACCGTACAGGTCGACCATCTGCTGGACGACGCGGCTGCGTCGGGTTTCCGGGCTGAAGCCGTCGTACACGCGGGGGGCGCAGAAGACCATCAGGATGCCCGGTCCGTTGTCCGGCGACACGTCGAAGGTGATGAACGCCGTCCCGGTGTCCAGCAGTGCCTCGCCCGAAAGGCCCTCGGCCCGCCAGAAGGGCTTGTCGTAGGCGACGAACGCCTTGCTCAGCTTGCCCATGGGCCAGGTCCTCGTGAGCCCCTGGGTCTTTTCCGGCAGGGCCGGGAGGAACTCGATGTAGGAACGGTGCTCGGGGGCCGCGGTGACGATGACGTACTTGGCGCTGATGACCGCCGAGTCGGTGTGGACCGTGACGCCGTCGTCGTCCTGGGAGATCTGGCGGACACGGGTGTCCAGAACGACCCTGTCGCCGAGCTTCTCGGCGAGCCGGTTGGCGATCTCCTGAGTGGTTTCGGTGATGCGGTCCTGCTGCTGCCCTCCTTCGACGGCGAGCATGTGGTCGAGCCCCCCGACGGCCTGGATGTAGCGCAGTACGTGCAGCAGCGAGACCTCTCCCGGGTTGCAGCCCCACTGCACCTTGCTGGCGATGGTCATGAGTGCGCGGGTGCTGGTCGCCGCCTGCTGCTGGTCCAGCCACTCGCCGAACGAGATCGAGTCGAGCTCCTCGGCGCCGGGGGACTTCCAGGCGGCGTCGACGTCGATGGTCGCCAGGAGCTCGTCCATCGCCACCTGGACGCGGCCCAGATCCTCCAGGTCCACGGGGTCGACCGTCGGCATGGTGCCCGTCCAGGTGCGGCGCTGCCCGGCCATCCACAGGACATTGACACCTTCGTGGAACTGGCCGGTCGTGGAGCACCCCAGCCGCTTGGCGAGGTCGAGGACCGCGGTGTGGCGCTCGGCGACCCACGTCGCCCCGAGGTCGACCTTGACCCCGGCCACCTCACCGGAGAACGAACGGCCGCCGACCCGGTCCCGGCCTTCGAGGACCAGGACGGATACGCCCATGTCCACGAGCCGCTCTGCGGCACTCAAGCCGGCGAAGCCCGCACCGACGACCACGACATCGACCGACGCGACCTCGGAGCCGCCCTTGATTTCCTTTTTCACGGTGTTCTCCTTCACGGTTTTCGCCTTCGCTTGAAAGCTTTTTTCGGTGTTTCCGTACGTTGCGGGGAAACGGCGTGCTTACGCTTCCCCACCGCTCGACCGCGATCGAGACAGGCGTCGTCCGCGTGGTGCGGCGTGAGCCGGCCACCTCCCTTCGTGCTCAGGGGATGAGCACGAGACGGATCGGGTCCCCGATCTTCTTCTCCAGCCGGGCGACGGCGTCCGCGGCTTCCGCCAGCGGGACGTGGGCGCTGACGGAGGGGCCGAGGTCGATCCGTCCGGCGGCCGCCAGTCCGACGAGCTGTTCCACGTGCTCGGGCTCGGAGCCGTAGTGCCCGCGGATCTGCCGGACGTTGAAGCAGAAGTCGATGCTGTCGGCGACGGTGACCGGCTCCGGGGTGAGACCGGCGAGCACCAGGACGCCGTTCGGGCCGAGGACGGTGGCGGCCTGGGCGCGGGCCGCCCCGACGCCGGCGAAGTCGAAGGCGACGTCGATGCCCCGGCCTGCCGTGGCCTCGCGCACCGCTTCGGCGAAGTCGCCGGCCATGGGGTCCAGCGCGTGGTCGGCTCCGAACAGGAGGGCGCGCTCGCGGGCGGAGGGCAGCGGGTCGACGGCGATGACGGGGGCGGCGCCGGCCAGGCGGGCGAGGCGGATGCCGTGGGCGCCGAGACCTCCGGCCCCCCAGATGCCGACTGCCTGCGCGGGTCGGACCGCGCCGGTGTCCACGATCGCGGCGTACGGGGTGGAGACGGCGTCAGGGATGATCGCGGCCTGGTCGAACGGCAGGTGGTCCGGGATGGGGAGCAGGGTGTCCTCCCGGGCGAGGGCGTACTGCGCCCAGCCCCCGTCGTAGTCCACTCCCCGGGTGAGGGGCTGGCGGCAGAGCATGTGGCGCAGGCAGTCGGCGCAGTCACCGCACGCCTGCCCGGCCTGCAGTACGACGCGCGAACCGGGAGTCCAGTCGCCCTTGACGCCGGGGCCGACGGTGTGGACGACGCCGGCCACCTCGTGGCCAGGGGTGATGACACCGGACTCCTTGACGGTGTCCACAGGGTAGAAGGGGCTCAGGCTGCCGTCGATCAGATGGATGTCGGACAGGCAGACGCCGGCGGCCCGTACTTCGACGAGGACTTCACCCGGGCCGGGCACCGGGATCGGCACCTCTTCGACGGCGAAGGCAAGGGTGTCCAGGCGGAGCCGCCCGGCCAGCATGGTGTTCATGCGGATACCTCGATCTGCTCGGTGAGAAGCGCGCGCATGGAGCTGAGGGCGCACGACCTGGTCGACTGACCATGTCGATTAACCGTGTCTGCTGACGAGGTCGCCTGTCAAGCTGCGTTCGGTGGACGTTCGACCGGGGTGTCAGGTTCCCTTCGTCGACTGTGTCTCTCAATACAGTCGTACGACATGTTCGGTCGACAAAGTCATGTGTAAGTTGGTGGGTGACCGCTGGAGTGAAACGAAAGGCACGCTCATGACTCAGGTGTCCGTAGGTGCGGCGCGGGCGATCCCCGAGCGCCCCCCGCTGCCCCTCGTAGGCCACGCGTTCAACCTCCCCGCGGGCGCGGACTTCCTGGCCTACCTGGTGAAGGAGTTCAGGGAGTTCGGGCCCGTGTACCGGCTGAGGGTCTTCGGGAGGGAGACCGTCATGATCGGCGGCCTTGACCTCGTGACCGAACTGTCGGACGAGACCCGCTTCCGCAAGCATGTCCACGCCGACCTGGTCGAGGTCCGGGCCCTGGCCGGGGACGGTCTCTTCACCGCCTACAACCACGAACCGAACTGGCGCAAGGCCCACGACATCCTGATGCCCGCGTTCTCGCTCGGCGCGATGCGCAGCTACCACGCGCCCATGCTCCGGGTCGCCCGCTCACTGATCGGCAAGTGGGACCGGCTGGCCGGGGTGCAGTCGGTGGACGTTCCCGACGAGATGACCCGGCTGACCTTCGACACGATCGGGCTGTGCGGCTTCGGCTACGACTTCGAGTCCTTCCGGCGCAACGACCTGCACCCGTTCGTCGACGCGATGGCCCGGGCTCTCGTCTTCGCCCAGGAGAAGGGCGAGTCCATCCCGGGCTCCGAGCTGTTCAAGAGGAAGAAGGTCGAACAGTTCCGCAACGACGTCGACCTGATGACAAAGCTCGTCGACGACGTGATCAGGGAGCGCCGCGCCTCCGGCGACACCAGCACGGACGACCTGATGGGGCTGATGCTGCACACCGAGGACCCCGCCACCGGTGAGCTGCTGGACGATGTCAACATCCGCCACCAGGTGATCACCTTCCTGATCGCCGGCCATGAGACCACCAGCAGTGCGCTCTCCTTCGCGCTGTACTACCTGACCAAGCACCCGGAGGTGCTCGCCCGGGCCCAGGCCGAGGTGGACGCCCTGTGGGGTGACACCGACGCCCCGGACCCCGGGTACGGCGACATCGGCAAACTCACCTACATCCGCCAGATACTCAACGAGAGCCTGCGGCTGTGGCCGACGGCTCCCGCGTTCGCCGTCGAGCCGATCCAGGACACCGTCATCGGCGACAAGTACCCCGTACGCAAGGGCGAGTCGCTGATGGTGATCACCTCGGCCCTCCACCGCGACCCCGCCTGGGGGGAGAACGTCGAGCTCTTCGATCCCGAGCGCTTCACCCCCGAGCGGGAGGCGGCCCGCTCGGTCCACGCCTTCAAGCCGTTCGGCAACGGCGAGCGGGCCTGCATCGGCCGCCAGTTCGCGCTGCACGAGGCCACCTTGCTGCTGGGCCTGCTGGTGCACCGGTACCGCCTGATCGACCACACCGACTACCAGCTGAAGATCAAGTCGACGCTGACCATCAAGCCCGACGGTTTCAGCCTCCGGCTCGCCCGCCGTACCGGCGACGAACGGCGCCTGCCCGCCATCACGGTGGCGGATCCTGTGGCGGGCGGGACCGCCACCGTGACGCGCCGCGCGAGCGGCACCGCGCTGACCCTGCTGCACGGATCCAACCTCGGCACCTGCGTCGGCATCGCCCGCGATCTCGGCGGTGAAGGCGAGGAGCACGGCTTCACCCCGTCCGTCGCCTCCCTCAACGAGTACACGGGAAGGCTGCCCGGCACCGAGGGCCCCGTCGTCATCGTCGCCGCCTCCTACAACGGTCGCCCCACCGATGACGCGGCCGAGTTCGTCGCCGCTCTGGAGAACCTCGCCCCCGGCTCGCTCACCGGCCTGCGGTACGCCGTCCTCGGTGTCGGAGACCGCAACTGGGCGGCGACCTACCAGCGCATCCCCACCCTGATCGACGAGCGCCTGTCCGCGGCCGGCGCCGTCCCGCTTCTGGAGCGCGGCGCCGCCGACGCCGCCGGCGACTTCGCCGGCGCGGTCGACCAGTGGACGGCGGACCTGTGGACAACCCTTCTGGACGAGTACGGCGACGCGATCGCCGGCGAGGCGGCGGGCCCCGCGCCTGAGGCGGAAGCAGAAGCGGAAGGGCTGTACGAGCTGGAGGACACCTCGGAGTCGGTCCTCGGTGGTCTGGCCGACCGCCACGGCGTCCAGCCGATGGAGGTCCTCGAGGCGCACGAACTCGTCGACACCGACCACGAACTGGGGCGCTCCAAGCGCTTCCTGCGGCTCCGTCTGCCCGAGGGCGTCAGCTACCGAACCGCTGACCACCTGGCCGTCCTGCCCAGCAACCCCGAGGCCCTCGTCCAGCGGGTCGCCGACCGCTTCGGCCTCGACCTGGACCGCACCGTCCGGCTGCGCGCCCGCCGCCGGAGCCGGGGCGCCCTGCCCGTCGACCGGCCGCTGACCCTGCGCCGCCTGCTCACCGACTTCGTCGAGCTGCAGGACCCGGCCACGCAGGAACAGGTCGCGGTGCTCGCCGAGCACACGGCCTGCCCCCCTGAGAAGCAGCCGCTCACCGCCTTCGCCACCGCCCATCCCGAGACCTTCCGGGAACAGGTGACCGTCGCAGGGCTCAGCGTCCTGGACCTCCTGGAGCGCTACCGTGCGTGCGAACTGTCCTTCGAGCGCTTCCTGGAGCTGCTGCCGGTGCTGCGCCCCCGGCACTACTCGATCTCGTCGTCCGCTGCCGCCCGGCCCGGCGAGGCCGACCTGATGGTGTCGCTGCTCGCCGCGCCCCACCGGTCGGGGGAGGGCGTCTTCCGCGGCATCGCCTCACACTTCCTGCAGACGGTGAACGCGGGTGATGTGATCCAGGCCCGGATCCTGCCGTGCAGCGAGTCCTTCCGCCTCCCCGAGGACACCTCCGTACCGGTGATCCTGATCAGCGCGGGCACCGGCCTCGCGCCCTTCCGAGGTGCGGTCCTCGATCGCCATCACGCCGGCTCGACCGGCACCCTGCTCTGCTACTTCGGCTGCGACCACCCCGACGTGGACTTCCTGCACCGGGAGGAGTTCGAGGCGGCCGAGGCGGCCGGCGCCGTCAGCATGCGCCCCACCTTCATGCACGCTCCCGAGAACGGCGCTCGCTTCGTCCAGGAGCGCATCGCCCGCGAGAGCGAGGAGGTGTGGTCGGTTCTCGAGGCCGGCGGACGCGTCTACATCTGCGGCGACGGCCGTCGTATGGCACCGGCCGTACGGGAAGCGTTCATGGCGATGTACCGGGACCGGACCGGCGCGAGCGATGAGCAGGCCGTGGCATGGCTCGCGGAGCTGGTCCAGGCCGGGCGCTACGTCGAAGACGTCTGGGCCGGCTGAGTCTCACCAGCAGGCGGAGACGATCGGGGGCGCACCTGCCAGGTGCGCCCCCGACCGTGTTGATGCCGTGTCAGCCCGACGGCACCTCTGGGATGTCGAGGCTTCCCATGGCCAGCGCCACGGTCGCGGCGACGAGCGCGGCGAGGCTCGTCCGCTCCGTGGCCTCGTCCGGTACGCACGAGAGGACCTGCATGGTGAGGCCGTCGAAGCCGGAGAGGAAGAACCGGGCGACCGTTTCCGGGGACACGGCCAGTTTCTGTCCCGTCCTGTCCGCCGTCTCGGCGATCACCTGTGCGGTCACCTCGATGACCCGCTGGTAGTGGCTCTGGCGGGCCTCGTTGAGGCCGGGCACACGCAGCGCGAACATGGTCAGTTCGCTGAGCAGCTGGTGGCGCGATGTGGGCTCGCGCATGGTGCCCCACAAGGCACCGGCCAAGGCGCTGAAGGTCTTCTCGAAGCTCGCGTCCTCCGGCGCCGCCCGCTGTACCTGCGCGACCAGCTCGTCGGTGATCTGATCCATCACCGCCCGGTAGAGATCCTCCTTCGTGCCGAAGGTGTAGTGGACGGTGGCCTGTGCGACCCCGAGCTCCGCGGCGATGGCGCGAGTGCTACCCGCGGCCACGCCCTCACGGGTCATGAGGTCGATGGCCGCCTTGATCAATTGAGGGCGGCGCTCTGCCGCGGAAATATGAGCCATACTGCCCAGTATATCGACTCAGTCGGTCGATCAAGTCGGCTCGATCCAAGACTCTGCCGGTGGCTGAGCGAACGCCCTGGTCGAACTCGCCTCACCCTCGTGGCCCGAGCCGTTTTCGTTCGCCCGGTTGCCCTCAACCGGCCCTCGGTACCCCGTCGCTGGATGTCGTCCGAGGGCCTTGGCGGTTACGTCTGAACTAGAATATGATTTGAGTTCGACTCGTGCCGTACGGCCTGCCGAGCGACGGCCCCTGTGACGATCAAAGTCGCGGCAGCACCCTCTTGAACCGTGCGGCCGAACACCTTCATCTCGGCGCGAAACGCTTGGCGCTGGGCCCCGCCAGGAGGGTCAGCGCGCCGGTCCTCTGCTGCGGGGCCCGGAGCACGCCACGAAGCATGGACGTCGGACACGTGCACTCCCTGGAACCGGTGGCCCCCGCAGGCCGCCTGAGCCCACCAGTCTTCGGAGCCCCCGCATGACCAGTTGCCAGTTCCTGCTCTGCGCCCTCGGCGTGGCGACCGCCGTGCCGTTCGCCCGAGCGTTGAACCGGTCGACGTGGCCGGGGCGGAGCCCGGTGCTCGGCCTGTGGGTGTGGCAGTGCCTGGTCGCCACCGCCCTGCTGAGCTGCCTGACCGCGCTGGTACTGGGCATCGCTGCGGTCTTCCGTACCGTCCGCGACCACCTCTTCGGCTCCGCGCCGCCCGGCGTCGTGGCCGCCTACCACCTGTCCTCCGCTTCTCTCCTGGCCACGGTCCTCACCTTGCTCCTGGGGGCGGGAGCCGTGTGGACGGTGGCCGTGCTGGTCGGGCAGCTCAGGGTGGCTCGCCGGGCCCACGGCGCGGCCCGCGCCCGACTGCGTGAGCGAGCGCCCGAGTTTCCCGCCGGCCTTCCAGCGGCCCGCGGCCCTCTGCTGATTCTGGAAGAGGAGTACCCGGACGCCTGGTCGATGCCCGGGAGCCCGTCCCAGCTCGTCGTCACCACAGGGGCCCTGCGCCGGCTGACCGATCGCCAGCTGGAAGCCGTCCTTGCGCATGAGCGCGGCCACGCCCGGGCCCGCCACGACTGGCTACTCCATCTGTCCGCCGCCCTGGCGCGCGGCTTCCCCAAGGTGCCTCTGTTCACCCATTTCTGCGAACAGACCCATCGGCTGGTGGAGCTGGCCGCCGACGACACGGCGGCCCAAAAGTGCGGGCATGTCACCACCGCGCTGGCCCTCATCGAGCTGAACCAGCATCGCGGGGTGTTCTCCTGCGCATCCAGCCGCCGCCTGCTCAAGGACAGGGTGCACCGTCTTCTGACGCCCCCTTCGACGCTCCGGCCGCCCCAACGCACCCGCATCGCCGTCACGGCGGCCCTGGCGCCACTACTGCCGCTGCTCATTGCCTTCGGACCGGGAATCGGCGCGTTCGACTGACCGCTTGACGATTCCTGCGGGACGTTCCGCTCACAGGGAACGGGCAGGCGTGTGAACCGGTCGGGCCGCTTCCTCAGAGACCGAGGTAATCACCCAGGTCGGCGTAGTCGACCTGCCACAGTCCGGGAGAGCCCGTCGGGTACTGGGAGCGGAAGCCGAGCAGGCGCTGAACACGCGGCGAGAGCGTCCTGGCCACTTCCATGTCGACCAGGAAGGGGTACGCCTCCTCGCCGGTGAGGAAGCCCGGATTGAGGGCGAAGGCCACAGCCCGTCGGTACTCGTCGTCGGTCTGGTTCGCGCCCCCTCCGTGCGCGGTCTTGCCGCTGAACAGAAGGGCGTCGCCGGCGTTCATGATCGCGGGGATCGTCTGCTCGGGAGTCCCCCGGTCCTCGAAGTCACTCCAGTGGTTGCTGCCCGGGATGACCCGCGTGGCGCCGTTCGCCTCCGTGAAGTCGGTCAGGGCGATCAGGAAGTTGAGGGTGACTTCCGGGCCGCTGGGCCCTATCCCGATGAAGGGGAACCAGTTCTCCAGGTCCCGGTGCAGCATCTGCGCCTGGCTGTGGGGGCCTATCTCGATCACCTGGGTGGTGGTCATCCAGTACGTGCCCGACTCGGGGAGGAAGATCCGGTCACAGATCTCGTGGACCAGGTGGTGCTCCAGGATCTCGTTGCGGAACGTGGGGCTGTGCGTGACCAGGTTGGTGAGCCGCTTGGTGTTGCTGCCGTGGAACGCGGCCACCATTTCGTTCTCGTGGGTCGAACCCGGGCGGAGTGCCCGCAGCGGCGGATCGATCTCGGCGTCGAAGCGGTTCCGCTGCTCCTGCGTCAGGAAGTTCTTGACGATCAGCCCGCCATCACGGGCCAGGAGTTCGAGAATTTCGTCGGTCGGCGTGTCAGTCGCCACCGACGACAGGGTCTGGGGCTGCTTCTGAGTCGTCATGCGCATTCCTCTCCTTGAATCCGAACGGCGGCTGACCGGGCTTTGATCAACCGCCGGCATCCTGCGTCCGGTCGTCACGGTGCGCTTCCTGGTTGCTCCGGCCGGGGTCCGCCGCGTCGGGGCGAGGCCGGTGTGGGCACTCGACTCCCGGTTCCAGCCGGAGCGGCTTGGCATGGGACCGTCCCGAGCGGGTCAACAGCCGCTCACCGACGTCGGTGGTGCTGGTAACGGTCCCCCTCACGCGCGTGGTTCAGGTCGGCGTATCGCCCGGCCCGCTCCAGCAGTCGGGGGACACCCGTTTCGAGCGACGGTCCGAAGGACGTGTCGTCGGGGCGCTCACCGCGCTGCCAGCGGGTGTAGATGGCCTCGCAGAAGATCGCCGCCTTCCAGAGGGCGAGGGTCTGATACCAGGGCAGCGGGGTCAGGTCGAGGCCCGTGCGGGACTGGTAGCGCTCTGCCAGCCGGCGCCGGGTGAGATAGCCGGGCGACCGGGTCACCCGGGTGAGCTCGAGCGGGGTCGGAGGGCTGCCCGCCTCGGACCACGTGGCGGTGAGGTACCCCAGGTCCGCCAGCGGATCACCGAGCGTGGCCATCTCCCAGTCCAGGATCGCGAGCACCCTGGCCGGTGCCTCGGGAACGAACATGAGGTTGCCCATGCGGTAGTCACCGTGCACCACCGAGGCCGCCTGGCTCGCCGGCAGGTTGCGGCCGAGCCAGTCCCCGATGCGCTCCACCGCGGGCAGGCTGCGTGTGGCGCTGACCTCCCACAACCCGCTGAACCTGTCGACCTGGCGCCGGAGATACCCCTCGGGCCGGCCCAGAGAAGCGAGCTCCCCCCGGGTCACGTCGATGCCGTGCAGCGCGACGAGGGCGTCGACGACCGCTTCGCTGGTGGCCCGGCGCTGCTCGGCGGAGGAGAGATGCGACGGGATGGTGTCGGTGATGACCGTGCCGTCGAGCCGGGACATGAGATAGAACGGCACACCGAGAAGCGACTCGTCCTCGCAGACGGCGAGGATCTCCGGTACCGGTACCCCGTGCTCGCCGAGGGCCTTCTGGACGCGGGCTTCGCGCACCATGTCGTGCGTCGACCTCGGCAGCGGCGGTCGCGGTCCGCGACGAAGGACGACGCACTCGCCACCACGCTCGATCAGGTACGTGACGTTGGACTGGCCGTCGCCGATGCGCTGCCACGCGAGCGGGCCGCTGCCGATGCCGTGTCGGTCGAGGAAGCCGGTCACCGCGTCCAGGACCAGGAGCGGAGGGCTGTCGAGATGACGGGCCCGGTCCAGGCTCGCGACGACTTCCACCCCGTCGGGGACGGTGTGCATCACGTGCCTCCGTCCCGGCTCACGACGGCATCGCCCCGGAAATGCTCCCCGGCCTGGACCGCCGCGCGCCGGCCGGCCGAGGCCCGGCGGGCGATGGCCCAGCGGTGGGTCTCGTTGGAGCCGTCGTAGATGCGGAACGGGCGGACCTCGTTCAGGTACTGCGCCAGCGGCAGTCCGTCGGAGACCCCGTCTCCGCCGCAGATCTGGATGGCCCGGTCGACCACCCGGAAGATCGCCTCCGAGCAGTGCACCTTCGCGACCGAGGACATCGCCGAGCCCGCCTTCGGGTCGCTCTGCAGCAGCGCCGCGGTCTTGGTGATGATCGCGTCGGACGTCTCGATGTCGATCACGGACTCGGCGAGCAGGTGCTGAGCCAGGCCGAGCGAGTCGATCGGACCGCCGAACAGCTCCCTCTTCCCGGTCCGGTCGAGGGCGATGTCGTGCGCCCGCCGTGCCAGCCCCAGCCACCGCATGCAGTGCGTGAGACGTGCGGGGCCGAGCCGTACCTGCGCGTAGCGGAATCCGAGTCCGACCTCGCCGAGAACCGCGTCGTCGGGGACGAAGCAGTTCTCGAAGTACAGGTGCGGGTGACCGCCGTCGATGGAGCGGTCCACGGTGTGGATCGCCTCGCCGACCCGGATCCCCGGGTTCGTCATGTCGACGAGGAACATGGTGGCCCCCTCCGGGGAGCCGTGGACGGCCGGGGTCCGCGCCATGACGATGCAGAACGCGGCACCGACGGCCCCGCTGGTGAAGCGCTTGTGGCCGTCGATGATCCAGCCGCCGTCGGTGCGCACGGCCGTGGTCCGCAGCGCCGCCGGGTCGGACCCCGCTCCGGGGTGGGGCTCGGTCATGCCGAAGCACGACCGGACGTCCCCGGCCGCCAGAGGAGCGAGACAGCGCTTCTTCTGCTCCTCGGTCGCGATCAGGTTGAGCATGTGCATGTTTCCCTCGTCGGGGGCCATGCAGTTGAGCGCGACGGGACCGATCGGCGAGTAACCGGCCTCCTGCAGGATCGGTGACCAGTGCTCGATGGGCAGTCCCTGTCCGCCGTACTCCGTCGGCACGAGCGGCGCGAAGACGCCGGCCTCCCGCGCCGCCACCCGCAGCCGGTCACGGGTGGCCTGGTCGAGGCGTCCGCCCGGCGCCGGCTCCGCGTCGACGACGACGTCGCGGATGAACCGGCGCGTGCGCGCACGCAGTTCCGCGATGTC
This sequence comes from Streptomyces sp. SID1328, assembly GCF_009865595.1. NCBI lineage: Bacteria > Bacillati > Actinomycetota > Actinomycetes > Kitasatosporales > Streptomycetaceae > Streptomyces > Streptomyces sp. SID1328. The sequence continues at coordinate 20,194 of NZ_WWKH01000627.1, forward strand.
CGGTGGTAGATGAGGGAAAGTCATGGCTGTCCTTTGTCGGATGGGCGCGGTCGTCACGCGGTGCCGCCGGCGACGGGGAGGCCGCCGTCGGCGGTGAGGACGTGGCCGGTGACCCGGGAGGAGTCCTCCGAAGCCAGGTACGCCACGGCGGACGCGATGTCCGACGGCACGCCCAGACGCGCTTCTCGCTCATCGATCAGTCCTCTGAGGAGAATTGGGCCCAGGGCCGTCGAGGCCGCGTAGTTCGGCGCGCCGGATCTTGCCGCTCTGTGTCTTGGGCAGGTCGGCGATGAAATGGACCGTGCGGGGGCACTTGTAGGCGGCCAACCGGTCGCGTGAGAACGCGATCAGTTCCTCTGCCGTCGCGTTCCGACCCGCCTTGAGCGAGACGTAGGCGACGACGGTCTCTCCGCGGTACGCGTCCGGCTGCCCGATGACCGCCGCCTCCAGCACCGACGGGTGCTCGTAGAGTGCGTCCTCGACCTCGCGTGGCCAGACCTTGTACCCGGACACGTTGATCTGGTCCTTGAGCCGGTCCACCAGGTAGACCCAGCCCTCCTCGTCGATGACGGCGACGTCACCGGTACGGAGTCGGCCCTGCGGCATGGTGTGACGCGTGACTTCGGGCTTGCCCCAGTACCCGGGCACCACCTGCGGCCCGCTCAGTTCGAGTTCGCCCTGCTCCCCGGTGGGCACCGGGTCGCCGTGCGGGTCCACCACGCGCGCCGTGAGGTGCGGCAGCGGCTTGCCGACGGACAGCGTTCCGCTCGGCCGGTGGACGGGAGCCCTGGCCCCCGGAGGCACCGCGATGACGGCGGACGTCGTCTCGGTCATCCCGTAGCCGTTGTGGAGGTAGACGCCGAACCGCTCCTCGAACCGCTCGACGACGGCCGGCGGGATCGGCGCGCCGCCGGAGAAGAGGGCCTTCGCCGACGCGAAGTGATGCGGACCGGCCTGCGGCAGCTCGAAGATCGCGTTGTAGGCCGTGATGGAGCCGATCGTGTAGGTCACCCCGTGCTCGGCGAACGCCTCCAGAGCGACCTCGGGGTGGAACCGGCCCGCCAGGACGAGAGCGGTGTCGGTGAGCAAGGAGATCGTCGCGTTGACCACCGCGCCGGTGATGTGGAACAGCGGGGCCACGGCGAGCACGACGTCCCCGTCGCTCACACCCATCCAGGACGCGCAGGTCGCCACCACGCTCAGCACGTTGCCGTGGGTGTTCATGGCGCCCTTCGGCGGCCCCGTCGTTCCCGAGGTGTACGTCAGGAACGCGACGTCGTCGCGGGTCAGCTCCACGGGTGAGGGGCCGCGGCCCTCGAACTCGTCGATCAGGGCCACCAGGTCCCCGTCCGGCGCGGGGGCGTGGCGCTCCGTCGTCGCGAAGACCCGCAGATCGTTCCTCGACTGGTAGTCCAGCGCCGAGGTGCTGATCAGCCAGCGCACCGTGCTCCCCGCCAGCGTCCCGAGCGTCTCGTGGACGTCCGTGTCCGCACAGACGACGCCGACCGCCCCGGAGTCCTCGATGATCCGGCGGAGCTCCCGGCGCCGGTACATCGGGTTGAGTCCCAGAGCCGTGGCCCCCAGCTTCCACAGGGCCAACAGCACCAGCGCGTACTGCGGAACGTTCTGCAGGTACACCCCGACGCGATCGCCCCGGCCCGTTCCGCGGGCCTCGAAGGCGGCGGCCAGCGCGTCCGACGCCGCGTCCACTTCCCGCGCGGACAGGGCCCCGTCGAAGAAGCTGAGCGCCTTGCCTTCCGGGTTCCTCGCCACGCGCGCCTTCCAGGCGGCCACGAGCGAGCCGGGCGCCGGGGCCGTCCCGGTACCGAACCCGTCGAGGAATGTGCCCCGCCTGCGGTCCTCGTCCACTGTCATCTGCCGTCCTTCCCACCCATGTCCGTGCGCCTGCCGTGCCGGTCACGCGAGTTCGCGCTTGAGGATCTTTCCGGTGGACGTCATCGGCAGGGTCGGCACGATCTCCACGATGCGCGGGTACTTGTAGCCGGCCATCTGCTCCTTGCCCCAGGCGATCAGTTCGTCGGGGTGCGCCTCGGCGCCGCGGTCGAGGATGACGAACGCCTTGATCTCCTCGCCGTGGCTCTCGTGCGGCACGCCGACGACCGCGGCCAGGCTGATCGCCGGGTGTGTCATCAGGACCTCCTCGATCTCGCGCGGGTACACGTTGAAGCCGCCGCGGATGATCAGGTCCTTGGCCCGGTCGACGACGTAGTAGAAGCCGTCCTTGTCCCTGCGAGCCAGGTCGCCGGTGCGGAACCAGCCGTCCCTGACGGCTTCGGCGGTGGCCTCGGGGCGGCCGTGGTAGCCCCTCATGACGTTGTGGCCCTTGACCGCGATCTCCCCGATGGCGCTGCCGGTGCCGTCGTCCTCGACCTCGGACCAGTCCGGCTTGACGAGCTTGACCTGCACGCCCCAGACCGGCACGCCGATGGAGCCGGGCCGCGGCTCTCGCGCCGGATCGCTGAAGGTCACCACCGGCGACGTCTCGGAGAGGCCGTAGCCCTCCAGGACCTGGACGCCCAGTCGTACTCTGACCTGCTTGATGAGCTCCGCGGGGAGCGAGGCGCCGCCGGAGACACCGACGCGCAGGTTCCTCGCGATCCTTTCGACGTCCACATCGTCGGTGAGCACCTGCAGCAGGCCCCACCACATGGTGGGTACGCCCGCGAAGAAGGTGATGTCCTCCTGCCGCATCAGGGACACCGCCTGCCGGGCGTCGAACCGCGGCAGCAGCACCAGGGTGCTCGCCGCCGAGAAGCCGGCGTTCATCTGCACGGTCGCGCCGAAGGAGTGGAACAGCGGCAGTACGACCAGGTGGGTGTCCAGGGCGGGTCGGTTCTCCAACAGCCGGTTGCACGCGAGGGCGTTGAGAACCAGGTTGGCATGGCTGAGTTCGGCACCCTTCGCCTGTCCCGTCGTACCGCTCGTGTAGAGGAGCACGGCCGGGTCGTCCCCGGACGTCCCGATGCTGCTGAACGCCGTCGCGGTTCCCCGCAGCGCGGCGCCCATGGTCTCGACACCCTCGATCGGGCTTTCCGCCGCGGGATCGGCTGTGATGAGGAAGAAGTGTGCGCAGCTCGGTGTCCCGCTGAAACCGGCGTGCCCCTCCGCGCCCATCGGCAGGCCGACGTCACCCTCGAAGCAGAAGTACGCCTTCGCCCCCGAGTCGGCGAGGTGGTAGGCGACCTCCCGGCCTTTGAGCAGGATGTTGAGCGGTACGACGACCGCGCCGGCCTTGAGAATCCCGTAGTAGACGATCGGGAAGTAGGGCACGTTCGGGCAACTGAGCGCGACCTTGTCGCCGGGCCGGATGCCGCGGTCGACCAGGAGGTTGGCGACCCGGTTGGCGGCGGCCTCGACCTGGGCGTAGGTGAGACGCGTCGTGCCGAGGACGACGGCGTCCCGGTCCGGGTGCGTGCGGGCGGAGTCCTCGAGCAGGACCGAGAGGTTCAGCATGGTTCTTCCGGGAGGTGGAACCGGGCCAGGCCGCGGAGAAGGAGCACGCGGCCTGGCTCGGGGCGGGTGGGGGTTACACGCGGCTGGACGCGGGCGTCACAAGTTCCGCAGCAGCCGGTCGAGGGCCTCGGCCGTCGCCTCGATGTCGGCGGTGGTGTGTGCCGTACTGAGGAAGACCTTGCCGGACGGCATGAACAGGAAGCCTCGACGCAGCATGCCTTCGAGGATCACGCTCCAGAGCCCGCCGGTCCCGTGGAGCCCGGTGGCCTCACCGGCGGGGACGTACTGGAGGAGCGAGCCGACCCGGTTGAAGCGGCCCAGGCCGGCAGCGGAACCGAGAGCGCCGCCGACGAGGGTCTCGAACTCGGACGAGGTCCGTTCGAGCAGCTCGTAGACCGCGGGATCGGCCAGGACGCGCATGGTCGCCGCGACGGCCGCCAGTGCGATCGGGTTGGCGTTGAAGGTTCCGGCGTGAACGACACCGGCCGTCACCTGGTCGACCAGCTCGGCCCGGCCGACGACGGCGCTCTGGGTGAAACCGCCGGCCATCGCCTTCCCGAAGACCGACAGGTCGGGCAGCACGCCGTACTTCTCGGCCGCCCCGCCCCGTGCGATCCGGAACCCGGCGATCACCTCGTCGAAGACGAGGACGACGCCGTGCCGGTCGCAGAGGGTTCGCAGCGTCGACAGGAACCGCGGTGCGGGTGCTTCGACGCCGGCGTTGCTCATCACCGGGTCGACGAGCACGGCCGCGATGCCGCGCTCGGCGGACTCGCTCAGCAGGCGCTCGGCCAGATCCACGTCGTTGAAGCGCGCCACGACCAGGTCGTCCAGCACGCTGGCCGACTGCCCCCGTCCGCCGGGGGCGGCGGGACGGTCGCAGTCGTCCTCGGACATCCCGGCGTACACGGTGTCGTGCCAGCCGTGGTAGCTCTTGGCGAACTTGAGGACGCGGCGCCGCCCGGTGGCGGCGCGTGCGAGGCGCAGCGCCACCTGCACCGCTTCGGTCCCCGTGTTGCTCCACAGCAGACGCTCGCCGTGCGGCACGGCCTCCAGGACCGCTTCCGCCGCGAGGTATTCGAGCGGGTGGCCCGTGCCGACGACCTGCATCTTCGTCGCGACCTCGGTCACGGCGGACACCACGCGCGGGTCACCGTGACCGAGGACGAGCGGGCCCCAGGCCATGACGTAGTCGACGTACCGGTCGCCGTCCAGGTCCCAGACGTACGCGCCCCGCGCCTCCCGCACGAAGAGCGGATGGGGAGGCATCGCGGCGCGCAGGCCGGACCCCACACCCCCGCCGACGCTGCGGCGGGCTCGCTCGAAAGCCGAGCGGGATGATTCCAGGGCCATGAGATCGCCCCTGCCTTTCAGTACGTGATCACCGAGCGGATGCCGATGCCGCGCTTCATCTGGTCGAACGCCTCGTTGATGTCCTGGAGACCGATCGAGCCCGTCACAAGGGAGTCGAGGTCGATGCGGTTGTTCATGTAGTGGTCGATCAGCATCGGAAAGTCGGAATCCGGCTTGCTGGAGCCGTAGTTCGAGCCGATGAGCGACAGTTCCTGATCGGACATGACGAAGGGGTCGATGGAGATCCGCATGCCGTCCGCCACCTGCCCGGCGACCACCGCCGTGCCGCCTCGGGCCAGGACCTCGTAGGCCGACTCGATGGTGCGGGGCAGCCCGATGGCCTCGATGGCGATCTCCACGCCGCGTCCGTCGGTGAGTTGGCGCACCCTGTCGGCGAAATCCTCGCGGGCGTTGTTGATCAGGTCGGTCGCACCGAAGACGCGCGCCTGCTCGAGCTTCTCGTCGGAGATGTCCGCGGCGATGATCTTCCGCGCGCCGGCGAGCCGGGCCCCCTGGATCGCGTTCAGCCCGACGCCTCCGCAGCCGAGGACCACCACGGTGTCGCTCGGCCGCACGCCGGCGGTGTTGACGGCTGCGCCGACGCCGGTCGTGACGGCGCATCCGACCAGAGCCGACTGCGGGAACGGGGCGTCGTCCCGGACGGCGATCGCGGCCGATTCGGGTACGAGTGTGTACTGGCCGAACGTACCGAGGCCCGCGAAGCTGTAGACATCGCCCTCGTCCACGGACGTGACGCGGGTACGGCCGTCGAACGACAGGTGGTTCGCCGAGTGCCGGCTGACCATGTCGCACAGGACCGGTCTGCCGCTGATGCAGTAGCGGCAGCGGCGGCATGAAGGCGTCCAGGACAGTACGACGTGGTCGCCCTTCTTCAGCGTCGTGACGCCGTCGCCGACACTCTCGACGATCCCGGACCCTTCGTGGCCGAGGATCATCGGCGAAGGCACCTCCCAGTCGCCCACCAGCACGTGCAGGTCGCTGTGGCACACACCGCTCGCCTTGAGCCGCACGAGCACCTCGCCGGGCGGAGGGGTCGAGGGGAGAGTCACTCGTTCGACGGTCAGTGGTGCGTTCGGCGTCCTGAAGACAGCGGCGTCGAATTCCATGGTCATGGCGGGTTTCCTTCCGCGCGCTGTGGCGATCAGGTCCGAGCGGTGCGGATGAGCTTCTTGTTGGCGAACTCGTCGATTCCGGCCCGGCCCAGCTCACGGCCGAAGCCGGACCGCTTGACCCCGCCGAAGGGCAG